>NZ_JBSTYK010000017.1:0-84534 GCF_054052485.1 Aeromonas intestinalis | reverse complement strand
TACCGGTTAGTGTGCTGATATGGCTCAGTCGGTAGAGCGCATCCTTGGTAAGGATGAGGTCCCCAGTTCGATTCTGGGTATCAGCACCATTAAAAAGAAAGCCTCCCAGTCGGGAGGCTTTTTTGCATTCTCAATTCACCGATATCTTTCTGGCGTCGAGGTAGAAACGGGCTTGTCCCGACTTCTCTATCTGGATGGCCGCGACCAGCTTTTCACCGCGTTTGTATTCCCAGCTCCTTTCGATCGATGTCAAAGGGGGCTTGACGATACCCAGCGTCTGCAAGTACTCGTGAAACAGGCCGGCACTTCCTATTTCGGTCATTCCAGGTTTCATCCTCGTCACCTCTTCTATTGTGTTTGTTTATATATTTATCAATGGTAGCGATTTCATATGTATTCAATGTGAACGCTTTTCTAGTAAATTGATCCAAGCTAAGTTATGAGCTGAAAAAGGCGGAATTTTCCTAAAATAGGGAATGAAAACATGCTGATAAAGAATGTGAGCCTGGCCGGGCAGACGGGTTTTTGGCAGCTCCTTTGTGAGGATGGCTATATCCGGGTCATCGAGCCCATGGGGACACCTCTCCCCTCTGTTGCCGAACTGGACGGGGAAGGCGGTCTTGCCATCGCGCCCTTCATCGAGCCTCACATTCACCTGGATACCACCCAGACGGCGGGCGAGCCGAACTGGAACCTGTCCGGCACCCTGTTCGAGGGGATCGAGCGCTGGGCCGAGCGCAAGGCGCTGCTGACTCACGAGGACGTCAAGCGTCGTGCCATCCAGACGCTCAAGTGGCAGATGGCCAACGGAATCCAGTTCGTGCGCACCCATGTGGACGTCTCGGATCCTCACTTGGTGGCGCTGAAGGCCATGCTGGAGGTACGCGAGGAGATGAAGGAGTGGGTCGAACTGCAGATAGTGGCCTTCCCGCAGGAGGGGATACTCTCCTATCCCAACGGCAAGGCCCTGCTGGAAGAGGCGCTCAGGCTGGGAGCCGATGTGATCGGCGCCATTCCTCACTTCGAGTTTACTCGGGAGTACGGGGTGCAGAGCCTGCATCACATCTTCGAGTTGGCGGAGCAATACGGGGTGCTGGTCGATGTGCACTGCGACGAGATCGACGACGAGCAGTCCCGCTTCATCGAGACCCTGGCCACCCTCGCATACGAGCGCGGCATGGGTCCGCGGGTCACCGCCAGCCACACCACCGCCATGCACTCCTACAACGGCGCCTATGCTTCCCGATTGTTCCGGCTGCTGCGTATGGCAGAGATCAACTTCGTGGCAAACCCGCTGGTGAATATCCATCTGCAGGGGCGGTTCGATACCTATCCCAAACGCCGGGGGATCACCCGGGTGAAGGAGATGCTGGAGGCGGGCATCAATGTCTGCTTCGGCCATGACGACGTGTTTGACCCCTGGTATCCCATGGGGACGGGCAACATGCTGCAGGTACTGCACATGGGGCTGCATGTCTGTCAGATCATGGGCTACGAGCAGATAAACGATAGCCTCAAGCTCATCGGCGAGCACTGCGCCCGCACCCTGAATGTGCAGGACAGATATGGCATCGAGGTTGGCAAGCCCGCCAATCTGGTGATCCTGCCGGCGGAGAATGGCTTCGATGCGGTGCGGCGGCAGGTGCCGGTGCGCTACTCCATCCGGGGAGGACGGGTGATCGCCCAGACCCGACCGGCGCAGACGTCCCTGCACCTGCCGGGGGAAGAGGCGGTCGATTTTCGCCGTTAACCCTGGATGAATTGATCCTGGCCCTGTCATCCCTGACGGCGCTTTTGCATAATCCCCGAATACTGGCCTGGCACAACGGAATCCATCGATATGCAAACCTGGTTATGTGTGGCCGCCGGCGGGGCGATCGGCGCCTGTCTGCGCTTTGGCATGGGCGAGTTGATGGCATTGCTGCTGGGGCGCCATTTTCCCTACGGTACCCTGGCGGTCAACGTCATCGGCTCCTTCATCATGGGATTGGCCTATGCCCTGATAAGCCACGGCTATGTGCCGGATCACCCGATGAAACCACTACTCATGGTGGGTATTCTGGGGGCTTTGACTACTTTTTCCTCATTCGCGCTGGATACCGTGCTGCTGGCCCAGCAGGGCGCCTATCTCAAGGCGCTGCTCAACATGAGCCTCAACCTCTTCCTCTGCCTGGCCATGGTTATGCTGGGTATGCAGTTGGTGGCAAGCCGGGGTTGAGGCATGCCTTGTCCCCTTGCCGGAAGAGAAGGCTCACTCCATATCATCCGACCGGCCGCCCTCTGAGCGGGCAGTAAACCGGTTCCGAGGTGTCCGGACGCTGGCTGCTCTGGTAAACTGACGGCCATTCTTTGCTCTATGGGTGTTTGAGGGATGTCGGAACAGACGAATACTACGCATTTTGGCTATAAAACCGTGGCGACGACCGAGAAGGAAACTCTGGTTGCCGGCGTCTTCCATTCGGTGGCGGCCAAGTATGATCTGATGAACGATCTGATGTCGTTCGGCATCCACCGCCTCTGGAAGCGTTTTACGATCGACTGCTCCGGTGTGCGTAAAGGACAGAAAGTGCTGGATCTGGCCGGTGGTACCGGTGATCTGACTGCCAAGTTCTCCCGCATCGTCGGTGAAACCGGCCAGGTCGTGCTGGCGGACATCAACGACTCCATGCTGAAGGTGGGCCGCGATAAGCTGCGCAACCTGGGGGTAGCGAACAACGTCTCCTACGTGCAGGCCAACGCCGAGGCGCTGCCCTTCCCGGACAATCACTTCGATGTCATCACCATTGGCTTCGGCCTGCGCAACGTCACCGACAAGGACAAGGCGCTGGCTTCCATGTACCGGGTGCTCAAACCGGGTGGACGCCTGCTGGTGCTGGAGTTCTCCAAGCCCGAGAGCGAGGTGATCGCCAAGCTCTATGACCTTTACTCCTTCAAGCTGTTGCCCAAGATGGGCGAGATCGTGGCGAACGACAGCGAGAGCTACAAGTACCTGGCGGAGTCCATTCGCATGCACCCGGATCAGCAGACCCTGAAGGGGATGATGGAGAACGCCGGTTTCGATCAGGTGGACTTCTACAACCTGACCCAGGGCGTGGTCGCCCTGCACCGTGGTTACAAGTTTTAAGGTTGCCTATGCCGATGGATGCCATGGTCACCGCGGTGATCGAAACCAGCCTCAACCAGTTGCTGGCACTCGACAAGCAGAGCCCTGAGCGGCTGCGCAAGCTGGCGGGCAAGGTGCTCAAGCTGGAACTGCGTGAGCTCAAACCACTCTGGTTCGTGTTCTCCGAGCGTCGCTTCGATGTGCTGGCCCAGTTTGAAGGGGAGGCCGATGCGGTGCTGAGCCTCTCCCTGACGGCCCTGGGTCTGCTCAAAGATCCCTCTTCCCTGACCCGCTATATCCGCGAGGAGCGGCTTGACCTGAGCGGCGATCCCCAGCTGGTACAGGCATTCAGCGCCCTGCTGGGGGAGCTGGATATCGACTGGGAGGAGGAGCTCTCCCGTTACACCGGTGACGTGCTGGCCCATACCCTGTGCAGCGGTGCCCGTCAGGCGCGTCGTCTGGTGGGGCGCGAGCTGTGCCGCAGCCAGCGTCAGCTGGCGGAGTACCTGACCGAAGAGGCCAGAGTCGCGCCGGGTCCGCTGGAGGTCGCCAGTTTCAACGACGATGTCGAGTTGCTGGCCCAGCACATGAAGGCGGTCGAGTTGCGACTGGCCCGCCTCGAACAACGGGTGAGCTGATGACTCCAAAAGAGTTCAAACGCCTCTATCGCATCGTCAGCATTCTGCTGGAGCAGGGTATCGATGAGCTGGTGCCCGCCCGCTATCAACCCTGGCCGGGACGCCTGCTGCGCCGCAGCCTGTTCTGGCTCAAGAACAAGCAGCCGACCCTCAATCGCGGTGCCCGCATCCGCCTCGCCTTCGAGGCGCTGGGCCCCATCTTCATCAAATTCGGCCAGATGCTGTCGACCCGGCGGGATCTGTTGCCGCCGGATATCGCCGAGGAGCTGGCGCTGTTGCAGGACAGGGTGCCTCCCTTCTGCGGTCAGGCCGCCCGCCGTCAGATAGAGGCGAGCCTGGGCTGCCCCATCGAGACCCTGTTCGACGACTTCGACGAGACGCCGCTGGCGTCCGCCTCCATCGCCCAGGTGCACACCGCCAGATTGAAGGAGAATGGCCGCGAGATCGTCATCAAGGTGATCCGCCCGGACATCGAGCCCATCATCGAGGCGGACCTGCGCCTGATGCAGGCGGTAGCCAAACTGGCCGCACGCTTCGTACCCCAGAGCGCCCGACTGCGCCCGGTGGAGGTGGTGGAGGAGTATCGCAAGACCATACTCGACGAGCTGAACCTGATGCGCGAGGCGGCCAACGCCATCCAGCTGCGCCGCAACTTCACCGGATCCGACGCCCTCTACGTGCCCGAGGTGTTCACCGAACACTGCCGCGAGCAGGTGCTGGTGATGGAGCGCATCTACGGCATCGCGGTCTCCGACATCGAGGCGCTGGAAGCCAACGGTACCAACATGAAGCTGCTGGCGGAGCGCGGGGTGGAGGTGTTCTTCACCCAGGTGTTCCGGGACAGCTTCTTCCACGCCGACATGCACCCGGGCAACATCTTCGTCTCGTATGAGCACCCGGAGAACCCCCTCTGGATCGGCATCGACTGCGGCATCGTCGGGACGTTGAACCGGGAAGACAAGCGCTACCTGGCGGAGAACTTCCTCGCCTTCTTCAACCGGGACTATCGCCGGGTGGCGGAACTGCACGTGGAGTCCGGCTGGGTGCCTGCCGATACCAAGGTGGACGAGTTCGAGTTCGCCATCCGCACCGTGCTGGAGCCCATCTTCGAGAAGCCCCTGTCCGAGATCTCTTTCGGCCACGTGCTGCTCAACCTGTTCAACACCGCCCGCCGCTTCAACATGCAGGTGCAACCACAGCTGGTGCTGCTGCAGAAGACCCTGCTCTACGTGGAAGGGCTGGGGCGTCAACTATATCCCCAGCTGGATCTGTGGCAGACCGCCAAGCCCTATCTGGAGAGCTGGATGCATCAGCAGGTGGGCCCCAAGGCCGTGCTGAACGCCATCAAGGAAAAGGCGCCGTTCTGGGCCGAGAAGCTGCCGGAACTGCCGGAGCTGGTCTACGAGACCCTGCGTCAGGCGCGCCATCAGCAACACCATTTCGATCAGATGTTCGCCGATTTTCGCAAGCACAGCCGCCGCCAGGGGCAGGCGCGCTACCTCTTAGGGGTTGGAGCCAGCCTGTTGCTTGCGGGTGTATTCTTGCTGACCCAGAGACAACACATTGAGTGGGGACAAATAACGCTAGCCGGCGCCGGTGTATGCTGGGTACTCGGCTGGCTGAAGGCCCGCTCACACTAATCTTTCCGCTAAACGCTCAAATGCGCCGACTGGCGCCAATTTTGGAGAAATATCATGGGTGGTATCAGTATCTGGCAGTTGTTGATCATCGCAGTCATCGTGGTGCTGCTGTTCGGCACCAAGAAGTTGCGCGGGATCGGCGGTGATCTGGGTGCGGCGGTCAAGGGCTTCAAGAAGGCGCTGTCCGACGATCCGGCCGATGCCAAGCCCGAGCAGAAGGATGCGGAGTTTCCGCCAAAGCAACTGAACGAGACGGCCAACAGCGCCGACACCACCAAGCAGAAAGACAAAGATCAGGCCTAAGCCATGTTCGACATCGGTTTTTGGGAGCTGGTCGTCATCGCCGTGGTGGCCCTGGTGGTGCTGGGGCCGGAACGGCTGCCCGGCGCCATCCGTACGGCAGCCCACTGGATCAAGCTCATTCGCAGCACAGCCAACTCGGTGAAGTCCGAGCTGGAGCAGGAGCTCAAGTTGCAAGAGCTGCACAATGACCTGAAAAAGGCCGAAACCCTGAAGATGAGCAACCTGAGCCCCGAGCTGCAGGAGTCCATCGAGCAGTTGAAGACGGCGGCCCAGTCGGTGAATCGCCCCTACCAGCCGCAACCCGAGTCACAGAACGAGATCCGTCCCCCGGTGACGCCCGCGCCTGAGCCCAATACCGCTCCGGCGCCCCAGGCCCTGCCTGAGGCAGAAGCGGAGGCAGAGGCAGTTCCTCAGCTCGACGCCGTGCCCACTCCTCCGGTGAAAGAGAACCAGGAGGTGAAGTCATGAGTCAGGCCGAGCAACCCCTGATCAGCCACCTGGTGGAGTTGAGGACCCGGTTGATGCGCTCCATTCTGGCCATCTTGCTGGTGTTTGTCGGACTCATCTACTTCTCCAACAACATCTATGACTTCGTGGCCCAGCCGCTGCTCAGCCAGCTGCCGGAAGGCACCAGCATGATAGCGACGGACGTGGCGACCCCCTTCATCACGCCCATCAAGCTGACCCTGATGGTCTCCTTCTTCGTGGCCATTCCCTATCTGCTGTATCAAGCCTGGGCCTTCATCGCGCCCGGGTTGTACCAGCATGAGCGGCGCATGGTCCTGCCGTTGGTCGCCTCCAGTGCCGTGCTCTTCTATGCCGGCATGGCATTCGCCTATTACGTGGTGTTTCCGCTGGTGTTCGGCTTCTTCACCAGCACGGCTCCCGCCGGGGTCACGGTGGCGACCGACATCGCCAGCTACCTGGACTTCGTGCTGACCCTGTTCTTCGCGTTCGGGGTGGCGTTCGAGATCCCCATCGCCACCATACTGCTGTGCTGGACCGGAGTGACCACGCCCAAGAGCCTCAAGGAGAAGCGCCCCTACGTCATCGTCGGGGTCTTCGTGGTGGGCATGTTGCTGACGCCCCCCGATGTCTTCTCCCAGACCCTGCTGGCGATCCCCATGTGGGCGCTGTGGGAGCTCGGCCTCTTCTTCGCCCGTTTCTACGTGAAGAAGGACGATCCCGCCGAGACAGAACAGGCGGGTGAAGAGCCGTGATTGTGGAAGGATGAGGGGAGCCCAGGCTCCCTTCCTCTTTTCATGCCCCCCGCACAAGCGTATGGTAAGGCCCCATCCTGTAGATGGTTTTCAAATGCCTGATATACAGCCTCTTTATCTGGAAATGCTCACCCCATGATCGACATCGGAATCAACCTCACCAGTCCCCAGTTTGCCGGCGAACAGGTCGAGCTGGTGAACCGCGCCCGCGCTGCCGGGGTCGAGGGGTTGATCCTCACCGGCACCTGCCTGGCGGGCAGCCGGGAGAGCGCCGCCTTGGCCGCCCGCTGGCCGGGTTACTGCTTCTCCACCGCCGGGGTGCATCCCCACGACGCGTCGAGTATCGATGCGCAGACCCTGCCCGCCTTGCGCGAGCTAGCGGCCCTGCCCCAGGTGGTGGCCATCGGCGAGTGCGGTCTCGACTACAACCGCGACTTCTCGCCCCGGCCGGTGCAGGATTCGGTATTCGACGCCCAGCTGGCGCTGGCTGCCGAGCTGAACATGCCGGTGTTCCTGCACTGCCGGGATGCTCACGCGCGTTTCATCGAGATCCTGCGGCCCTGGTTGCCGCGTCTGCCCGGCGCCGTGCTGCACTGCTTCACCGGCGCCGATGCCGAACTGGATGAGTGTCTGGCGCTGGGGCTGCATATCGGTGTGACCGGCTGGCTGTGCGACGAGCGCCGTGGTCAGCTGCTGCGCGAACAGGTGGCGCGGATCCCGGCCGGCCGGTTGATGATAGAGACCGACGCCCCCTATCTGGTGCCACGGGATCTGAAGCCCAGACCCAAACGCAACGAACCCGCTTTTCTGCCGCACATCGCCAAGGTGGTGGCGGCCTGTCGTGGTGAGACGCCCGAGGCCTTGCTGGCCCACACCCGGGCCACCTCTGCCGCGTTCTTCCAACTTCCACTCCAGGAGTGACTCATGGCAACTACTCTTCCGGGCGCCTTCCCGGGCCGCCGCCTGCGCCGGGTGCGCAAGAATGACTTCAGCCGTCGTCTGGTACGTGAAAATACGCTGACCGTCGATGACCTCATCTATCCGGTGTTCGTGCTGGAAGGGGTGAACCAGCGCGAGGCCGTTGCCTCCATGCCCGGAGTTGATCGCCTCTCCATCGACCTGCTGCTGGAGGAGGCCGCGGAACTGGTGGCTCTCGGCGTACCAGCCATCGCCCTGTTCCCGGTGACGCCGCTTCAAAGCAAGAGCCTGATGGCGGAGGAGGCTTACAGCTCCGACGGCCTGGCCCAGCGCGCCACCCGAGCCCTCAAGGCGCGCTTCCCGGAACTCGGGGTCATCACCGACGTGGCGCTGGATCCCTTCACCACCCACGGTCAGGACGGCATCATCGATGACGAAGGCTATGTGCAAAACGACATCACCACCGAGATCCTGGTGAAACAGGCGCTCTCCCATGCCGCCGCCGGCGCCGACATAGTGGCACCGTCCGACATGATGGATGGTCGCATCGGTGCGATCCGCGCCGCACTGGAGGAGAACGGCTTCGTCAACGTGCAGATCATGGCCTACTCCGCCAAGTACGCCTCCTGCTACTACGGCCCGTTCCGCGATGCGGTGGGCTCCGCCGGCAACCTCGGCAAGAGCAACAAGGCCACCTATCAGATGGATCCGGCCAACGACAACGAGGCCCTGCACGAGGTGGCACTGGACATCCAGGAAGGGGCCGACAGCGTCATGGTCAAGCCGGGCATGCCCTATCTGGACGTGATCCGCCGGGTCAAGGACCAGTTCGGGGTGCCGACCTTCGCCTATCAGGTGAGTGGCGAGTACGCCATGCACATGGCCGCCATCCAGAACGGCTGGTTGAAGGAGAAGGAGTGCATCCTGGAATCCCTTGTCTGCTTCAAGCGGGCAGGGGCCGACGGCATCCTCACCTACTTCGCCAAGCGGGTGGCCCAGTGGCTGCAGGAAGACGCTCGCCGGAGCTGAACGGTTTGAGCGAATGAAAAAATGCCAGTCGATACGACTGGCATTTTGCTTTTCAGGGCTGGGCGCGAGCCTGATCGATCAGGCTGTCCGGGCCGAGCACCTGGGGAAGCACCCTGGGCTCGCGCTGGCCAGGTACATACCAGAGGTAGAGCGGCACACCGGAGCGACCGTGCTGCGCCAGGAAGGCGGTGATCCCGGGATCGCCTTGGGTCCAGTCCCCCCGCATCACCTCGACGCCCGCCTCGGCCAAGGCTTGTTCCGTGGCGCGGCGATCGATGGCGACCCGCTCGTTGACCTTGCAGGTCATGCACCAATCGGCGGTGAAGTAGAGGAACACCGGCTTGTCTCCCGCTCTCAGGGCTTCCAGCTTGGCTGGGTCGAAGGCGAGCCTGTTTGCGGGTTGGGGCTGGGTGGCGCGCTCGCTCATCTGGCTCAGGCCGAGAGGGATGACGAGAACGGCAGCCAAGAGCGCAGGCAGCCAGGCCCGCGGCTTCATCGCTCGCTGGCGCAGGCCGGTCAGCCAGAGGCCGAACGTCAGCAGCATGGCACAGCCAAGGCTGGCGGTCAGCGCGTTGGCGGACACCTGTTGGCCGAGCACCCACGACAGCGCCAGCATGGTCAGGAACATGGGGACGGCGAGCAAGCGGCGAAGGGTCGCCATCCAGAGCCCTGGTTTCGGCATCCGGCGCTGCAGGGCCGGGACAAATCCCAGCAACAGGAAGGGCAGGGCTATGCCAAGCCCCAGCCCGGCGAACACCAGCATGCCCGCCAGGGGCGGCAGGATCAGGGCTGTGCCGAGCGCCGCCGCCATGAAGGGGCCGGTGCAGGGGGTGGCGACGAAGGCGGCGAGGGCGCCGGTCCAGAACGCCCCGGCGGCGCCGTCGCGCCGGGTCAGTCCGGCTCCGGCGTCGAGAGTGCTCAGCTCAAACAGGCCGGCCATGTTGAAGGCGATGACGCAGGTCAGCAGCAGCAACAGCAGTATCATGCGTGGATCCTGCAGCTGGAAGGCCCAACCGAGCTGGGCACCGCCCGCCCGCATGACCAGCAGCACGCCACCGAGCAGCATGCAGGTCGCCATCACCCCGGCGGTGTAGGCCAGCGCCTCGCGCCGCGCGGCACGGGCGCTGGTTCCTGCCCGTGCCAGGCTCATCGCCTTGAGACTGAGGATGGGGAAGACGCAGGGCATCAGGTTCAGCAGCAGGCCACCGGCGATCGCCCCGGCCAGCGCCAGCAGCAGGGCGGTTGCACCGCTCCCACCTTTGGCCGGAGCGGCGGCAAGCCGGGCGTCCAGATCCAGCCCCAGGCCGTTGCCGAGCGCCAGGGTCGCCTCGAATGCCTCGGTCGGCTTGGCTCCTGCCCGGGTCTCGACGATGAGCAGATCGCCCCGGCGTTCAAACCGCTGGGGGGCGGCATCGACGATGGCCTGTCTGGTGGCGCTGAAGAGGTGCGGCTCGTCGACCTCTATGCTGGCGGGGAGCGGTACCTCGAGGCGCAGCCGTTGCTCATCGACAGTGAAGCCGACGGGGGAGCCGAGCGGTCTGGGCAGCGCCTGACGCCACTTGGCAAAGTCGGCGGCGAGGGCTGCGTCGGGTTCGCCGTGGCCGACGTGCAGCGTGATCTGCAGGCTGGCGCGCTCCGGGACGCAGGCGTCGTGACGGCAGGCCAGATACTGCATGTCGAGGCGGATCGGCAGTTGGGTGCCCTGAGCCATCCCCTCGGCGGTGGAGAGCTCCGCCAGCAGCGCGTAGGGTTGGCCGTAGACATGGTTCATGATGCCGTCGATCGGCAGGGTCTGGGGGAGCGGATAGGCCACCTCGCCGACGCTGACGCCATCGGGCAGGTGCCAGGTCAGCCTGGGGGCCAGGCCGACATCCCCCGGCTGTTTCCAGTAGCCGTGCCATTCCCCTTGGGGGGTCATCCTGATCGCCAGGGTGGTGGTGCCGTTGGCGGCGGGGGTGGGGCTGGCGGCATGCAGGGAAGAGGCGATCAGCACCTCCTCGGCGCCAGGTATATCGGCTGCGGCCAGCATGGGGGCGCTGAGGCTCAGGCAGAGCCAAAGCAGCAACCGCTTCAGGGTGTCGAGTTTCATGGGTCTCTTCGTGCGGGAGAAAAAAAGACACCAGCCAGTGGGGCCGGTGTCCATGACGGCTGACGGTTACTTCAGGCCCTTGATTGCGTCGGCCAGGTCGCGATCCTGCGGGCTCAGGATGCGGGCGATGCGGCCCTGGCTATCCAGCAGCACCACGCTGGGGATGTCGCGTACCCCGAAGGCACGGAACAGGGAGTCATCTTCGTTCAGTGCCAGCGGCAGAGTGCTGCCCGAACTCTTCCGGTAATCCTGCAGATCGGCCACCGAGACCCAGAGTCCGGAGGAGACCCCCAGCCACTCGACGCCCTTCTCGTTCGCCATCAGCTTCTCGGCCTCTTCGCGCACGAACTGGCAGTTCTTGGCGGTCTGCGGACGGCTCTCGGCCAGGTAGGATTCGCACCAAGGGGCGAAGAAGACGATGGCGCGCGGCTTCTGGTTCGCGGCGCCCAGGTCCAGCTTGCGGCCGCCCAGCGTGGTGATGCCGAGACCGCTCACCTTGTCGCCCACGGCGAAGGTAGGGGCAGTGCTGGCGCTGGTGGCCCGGGCGATGGGCTGTGACTCTTCGGAGATAGCCTGTTGTAGCGCTGTGTGCAGTGCCTGATCCTCCAGATGGCCCACATGCATGATCTTGCCATCGCGCCCGATCACCACATGCTGGGGGGTGACCCTCAGGTTCAGCGCGGTTGCCAGGGTGCCGTCATCGATGGCGATGGGCATGGTCAGGCCCAGCTCCTTGCGGTAGGCACGGATGGCGTCGGCGTCGTCAGAGAAGCCGGTGTTGACGGCGATCACCTGGATCTGGTCGCCAAACTTCTGCTCTATGGCCTCAAAGCCCGGCATCTGCTGGCGACAAGGCACGCACCAGGTGGCCCAGAATTTCAGATAGACCGGCTTTTTCCCGTAGAGTTCGGCCAGATCGAGCTGTTTTCCGTCCAAAGTGGTCAGCTTGACCGCCGGGGCAGGTTGGCCGATCAAGGCGCTGCCTGCACTCTTGGCGCGTCGCTCGCCTTCGGCGTCGTAGCTGTTGTCGTCCGCCCAGACTGGCTGGCTGATGCCGAGCAGGAGCAACAGGGTGGCGAGGGGTTTGGTCAGTGAGGGCAGGGGCAAGATGGACTCCTTACGACTTTCGAACATGTACCGAGGATGGTTTAATGACACATTTTAGTCAGTTTGACAGTCCATTAATAAGGACCATGAATGTCTGTTTTCACTGTACCGTCGCGGATATTGGCCAGTGCCCATGACTGAGCTGCACATAGCGCTGCGGCGCGAAGCCGGGAGCTCGCTGGCTGACCAGATCGCCACGGCCATCGGCCAGTCGATCCGCCAGGGCTCGCTCTACGCGGGGGCCAGGCTGCCCTCATGGCGGGATCTGAGTATCCAGCTCGGGGTCGCGCGGGGCACAGTCCGTGCCGCCTATGAGCGGTTGATCGATGAGCAGCTGATCGTCTCGCAGGGGGCGGCGGGCACCTTCGTCGCCCAGTGCCTGCCGATGGACTCGCCGCCCGATCTCGGGGGGCAACCCAACCCCTTGCCCGAGCTCTATCAACATCCCTTCGGCGAGCGCCCTCGGGTATTCCAGGTCGGCGTACCTGCGCAGGACGGTTTTCCCGGCAAGCTCTGGTCCCGGGTGGCGGCCCAGGCTGCCAGTCAGGCCGCCATGGCAACGGTCAGCTATCCGGATCCCCGTGGCGAGCTGACGCTGCGCACCGAGATCGCCGCCTATCTGTCCGTGGCTCGCGGGATCAGCTGCTCACCAGCCCAGATCCTCATCACCTCGGGGTATAGCGGTGCCCTCGGGCTGCTTGTCCACGGCCTCGGCTTGCAGGGGAAAGAGGCCTGGATTGAGGATCCTGGCTATCCACTGTCGCGGATGGCGCTCGCCATGGCGGGTGTGACGCCTGTGCCTGTCCCGGTCGATGCACAGGGGCTCGATGTTGACGAGGGGATAGCCCGTGCGGCGGACGCCGCGCTGGCCATAGTCACCGCCGGCCAGCAGGCGCCGTTGGGCATGACTCTCTCCCTTACCCGTCGCCACCGGTTGCTGGAGTGGGCCGCCAGCCGCGGCGGCTGGATCATCGAGGATGATTACCTGAGCGAGCTTCAACTCACCGGCCGGGCGGCACCAGCCCTGGCCTCCCTGGATCGCCATGGCCGGGTCATCTATGTCGGTACCTTCAGCAAGACCATCAGCCCAGGCCTGCGTCTCGGCTTCATGGTGGTGCCGCCGGCCCTGGTCAGCAAGATGGGGGACGTGGCCGCCGCACTCGCCCCTGCCGCCTCGGTGGCCAGCCAGTGGGCGCTCGCTGAGTTCATGCGCAAGGGACACTATCTGCGTCACTTGCGCAGGATGAAGCGTATCTACCGTGCGCGGGCGGTGGCGCTGCAACAGGCTTTGTCGGTGTCCGCCGAGACGGTCACCATGGCGGGGCTGGCGCTGCTACTTCACCTGCCTCAGGGCTGCGATGATGTCGCCATCGTGCGCCGGGCCCAGGCTGTCGGCCTGGCACCAGCCCCCCTGTCCGTCTGGTTCGCAGACCCGGCGCGAGCGAGATCGGGTCTGCTGCTGGGGATCACCAATCTGCCGCAAGAGGGGCTGGAGGCGTGCTGCACCCAGCTGATGCACCTGATAGGGCTAGGCGCAGGCCATGCAGGCCCGCCCTCTTCGTCGTCGATGACCGAACCGGTGATTTAATAGGCAAGGGGTCGCGAAAAGTGGGCACTTGGCCCTGTTACTGGCGGCAAAGGCTTGATAAATGAGGTTTCTGCCTACATCTTAGATGGTCCAAGCAAGCTTCTGGACGGCAGGGGCTGCAGAGCATTTTAGAGGTACCGCAGATGAACAACCCTTTGCTGACCATGGACTCGCTGCCTCCCTTCAGCCAGATCCAGCCTGAACAGGTGCAGCCTGCCGTCATGCAGGCCATCGCCGACTGCAAACAGAAGATTGATGACGTGCTGGCCCGGCGCGAGCCCCACACCTGGGACAGCCTGATCGCCCCCCTGGAAGAGGTCAATGATCGGCTGGGACGCATCTGGTCGCCGGTGAGCCACCTCAACGCCGTGCAGAACAGCGAGGCTCTGCGGGAGGCCCATGATGCCTGCTTGCCGCTGCTGTCCGAATTCCAGACCTATGTCGGTCAGCACGAAGGCCTCTATCAGGCCTATCGCGAGCTGGCCGAGAGCGACGACTTCCCCCTGCTGAGCGGTGCCCAGCGCAAGGAGATCCAGAATACCCTGCGCGACTTCCACCTATCCGGTATCGGCCTGTCTGCCGAGGCGCAGCAGCGCTATGGCGAGATCCAGGCCCGGCTCTCCGAGCTCGCCTCCCGTTTCAGCAACAACGTGCTGGATGCGACCATGGGTTGGAGCAAGCTGGTGACCGATGAGGCCGATCTGGCCGGTCTGCCCGCCAGCGCCCTGGCCGCCGCCCGCCAGCTGGCGGAGCACAAGGGTCAGCAGGGCTGGCTGTTCACCCTGGACATCCCCTCCTACCTGCCGGTGATGATGTATGCCGACAGCCGCACCCTGCGTGCCGAGCTGTATGAGGCCTTCACCACCCGCGCCTCGGATCAGGGCCCCAACGCCGGCAAGTGGGACAACTCCGCCATCATGACGGAACTGCTCACCCTGCGCCGGGAACTGGCCCAGCTGCTGGGTTTTGGCAACTATGCCGAGCTCTCCTTGGCCACCAAGATGGCGGACAAGACTGAACAGGTGGTGGGATTCCTCACCGACCTCGCCGCCAAGTCCCTGCCCCAGGGGAAGGTCGAGCTGGAAGAGATCCGGACCTTCGCTGCTGAACACTTCGGTCAGAGCGAGCTGGCGGCCTGGGACATCCCCTATTACGCGGAGAAGCTCAAGCAGCACAAGTTCTCCATCTCCGACGAGCAACTGCGCCCCTATTTCCCCGCCGGCAAGGTGGTGAAGGGGCTGTTCGAGGTGGTGCGACGGGTATTCGGGGTCAAGGTGCGCGAGCGCCTCGGCATCGACACCTGGCATCCGGACATGCGCTTCTACGACATCTTCGACGGCGAGGACGAGCTGCGCGGCAGCTTCTACCTCGACCTCTATGCCCGTGAGAACAAGCGCGGCGGTGCCTGGATGGATGTCTGCCTGGGCCGTCGCTACCGTCAGGACGGTTCACTGCAAAAGCCGGTGGCCTATCTCACCTGCAACTTCAACGGCCCTGTGGATGGCAAGCCCGCCCTGTTCACCCACGACGAGGTGGTGACCCTGTTCCACGAGTTCGGCCACGGCATCCACCACATGCTGACCCAGATCGACGTGGCCGGGGTCGCTGGCATCAACGGCGTGGCCTGGGATGCGGTGGAGCTGCCGAGCCAGTTCCTGGAGAACTGGTGCTGGGAGTCCGAGGCGCTGGCCTTTATCTCCGGCCATTACGAAACAGGGGAGCCGCTGCCCGCGGATCTGCTGGAGAAGATGCTGACGGCCCGCAATTTCCAGGCGGCCATGCAGATGCTGCGCCAGCTGGAGTTCGCCCTGTTCGACTTCCGTCTGCACCAGGAGTTTGATCCGGCCAAACCGAACCAGATCCCGGCGCTGCTGGACGAGGTGCGCAACCAGGTTGCGGTGATGACGCCGCCGGCGTTCAACCGCTTCCAGCACAGCTTCTCCCACATCTTCGCCGGCGGTTATGCGGCGGGTTACTACAGTTACAAATGGGCAGAAGTGCTCTCCGCCGATGCCTTCTCCCGCTTCGAGGAAGAGGGGATCTTCAACGCGGCCACCGGCCAGGCCTTCCTGAAAAATATTCTGGAGAAGGGCGGGTCGAAAGAACCGATGGAGCTGTTCCGTGCCTTCCGGGGCAGAGAGCCCCAGGTGGATGCGTTGCTGCGACACAGCGGTATCGCCGCCTGATGTGTCAGCCCTGTGCCGAGATGAGCTTCAAGCAGGTACTTGGCTTGGGCAGAGTGGGATCCCGGCATGATTTTTAAGATAAAAAGGGACCGCGTGGTCCCTTTTTTCAAGGCTTTTTAATATCTTGCCGATAGCATGTTTGCACAGCCACCGCCTCTTCCAGTAGAGTCGGGTTCTAGTTTCCAAGGAGAGAAAGCCACTTGCCATGAGGCGAGCACTCGAGTCTGTCTATCAAATCATCTCCGGCTTGTCTCATCTGAGTGGCAAGGGATTTTTCGATACTTTTGTGAGTGAGATCGCCAGCTCGGTGGGGGCGGATCTCGTCCTGATTTCGGGACAGGACCAGACCGGCCTGTTCTTCACCATCCATGCCGCCTATCCCGCCTCCCTCGACATCGGCTCCTACAGTTTTCCCCTCGCCAGTACCCCGGGGGAGATCGTCATGCAGCAAGGGGAAGCCTGGTTCAACGATTGCATCTGCCAGCTGTTTCCCCATGCCGCCGTGCTGGAATTCTGGCAGATCCGTGGCTATGCCGGCATCGCCCTGAAGAATGCCCAGGGGGAGACCCTGGGACTGTGCAGCGTCATGTTCAAGCAGGCGATGCCGAGCATGGACAAGATCATGCAGCTGCTGAGGCTGCTGGCCCCCATCGCCGGTCGCGAGCTAGCCCTGATGTACCAGCAGCAGGCCCCTTCGCAATCCATGGGGCCGGGCGCCATGCAGGTGCTGGATACCATGATGTCCCACGCCCCCGTGGGCATCGGCAAGATGGACCTGGACGGGCGGATTCTCTGGATCAACCCGGCCATCGAGAAGATGCTGGGCTATCGTCCGGACGAGTTGCTGAACCGCACCGCCGCCGAGTTCAACCACCCGGAAGACTGGCAGGCGAGCCTCCCGCTCTACGAGGAGATCCGGCGCGGAGAACGCCCCGCTTTCACCCAGGAGAAGCGCTACCGGCACCGGGATGGTTCAGTGCTGTGGGGGCGCGTGACCGTCACCCTCATTCGCAACGAGCAGTTGCACCCCGATTATCTGATGCTGGTGCTGGAGAACATCGATCCCATCAAGCGTCACAGCGAGCAGCTCAAGCTCTCCCACCGGGTCTATGACAACCTCTCCGAAGCCATCCTGGTGTGTGACGGGGAGAGCCGCATCATCTCGGTGAATCCCGCATTCGAACGGATCACCGGTTACAGCGAGGAGGAGGCCTGCGGCCAGCGCCCCAGCCTGCTCAAATCCGGACTGCACGATCAGACCTTCTACGCCGACATGTATCACGCCCTGGAGCGGGTGGGGATCTGGCGTGGGGAGGTGTGGAACAAGCGCAAGAACGGCAAGCTCTACCCCCAGCAACTGATGGTCAGCGCCCTGCGAGAAGGGGGCCGGATCAGCCAGTACATCGCCATCTTCAGCGATCTCTCCCAGACCAAGCTGGCGGAGCAGAAAATCGCGGCCCAGGCGAACTACGACAACCTGACCGGCCTGCCCAACCGCTGGCTGTTTGGTCGCTGCCTTGCCCGTTTCTGCGAGCGGGGGGAGCGCTTCGCCCTCATGGTGCTGGACCTCAACAACTTCAAGGCGGTCAACAACAGCATGGATCACCACGTGGGTGATGCCCTGCTGCGGGAAGTGTCGGATCGGCTGGTGAGCCGGGTGCGCACCGAGGATCTGGTGGCCCGCATCGGCGGGGATGAATTTGCCTTCCTGGTGCCTGGCATCGTCAACCGCCGTCAGGCCGAGGTGTTCGCCAAACAGGTGATCGGCGGCTTCGCCAGACCCTTCATGCTGGCCAATCAGCACCTCTATGTGACGGCGACCCTGGGGATCACCCTTTGTCCCTACGATGGGGCGGACAGCGACGAGCTGCTGCGCAACGCCGAGCAGGCGCTGTTCGTCGCCAAGCGGCAGGGCCGAACCCTGGGCACCTACAGCGCCTCCATGCGGGAGGAGGTGAGCCAGCGCCACCAGATGCAGCAGGATTTGGCGGAGGCCATCAAGCTGTCGCAACTGACCATGGCCTATCAGCCCATCTGGGACAACCGCAGCGGCCGGGTGGCCAAGCTGGAGGCGCTGGTGCGCTGGTATCACCCCCACTGGGGCCAGGTCTCGCCGGCGGACTTCATCCCGCTGGCGGAGGAGGCCGGGCTGATGCAGGGGCTGGGCGCTCTGGTGTTGTGGCAGTCGTGCCGGGATCTGGCACGACTGCAAAAATCCGGCTTCCCGGATCTGCAGATGTCCATCAACCGTTCCACTCTGGAGTTCCAGACCATAGATCCGGAGGCCAACGAATGGCTGCGGGTGATCCGTCACTTCGGCCTGGACCCCAAGGACATCATCATCGAGATCACCGAATCTCTCTTGATGGAGAGCAGCGATCAGCACAGGGTGCGGATCGACGCCCTGCGCGAGGCGGGTTGCAAGCTGGCCATCGATGATTTCGGTACCGGCTACTCGGCGCTCAACTACCTGCGTACCTTCCCGGTGGATCTGGTGAAGATAGATCGCTCCTTCGTGCGCCATATTCCCTTCAACGAACAGGACAGGCTGCTGCTGGACGGCATCATCAACATAGTGCACAACCTCGGCATGCAGGTGGTGATCGAAGGGGTGGAAACCCGGGAGCAACTCAACTTCCTCTGTCAGAAGGGGTGCGCCTTCACCCAAGGCTATCTGCTCAGCCGGCCGCTGCCATTCGAGGATCTGACGGAGTACCTGACCCTCAACCGGCAGGGAATGAACCTGGCCAATCTCACCATCGTGAGCTGATCTCCCGCTTCTGTTATCATGCTCGGCTCCATGCCGCCATGAGTCATCGTTATGCCCCGTATTCAGGTTTTCAGTGAAGTGCCCGCCCGGGAAGGGGAGCTCGAGGCCCTGCGCCAGCGCCTGGCCGACGTGGAGTTTCCCGCTCCCTTCGCCCTGGTGTTGACCAAGGCGCGGCTGGAGCTGCGCAAGCTGGATGAGCCCAAGCTGGGAGCTGTCTACGTGGACTTCGTGGAAGGGGCGGTGGCACACAGGCGCAAGTTCGGTGGTGGTCGTGGCCAGTCCATCGCCAAGGCGGTAGGACTGAAGGCGGGGGCCATGCCGACCGTGGTGGATGCCACCGCCGGACTCGGCCGTGATGCCTTCGTGCTGGCCTCACTTGGTTGCAGGGTGACCCTGATCGAGCGCAGCCCCGTGGTGGCGGCCCTGCTGCAGGATGGATTGACGCGGGCGGCCCGGGATCCCGAGATCGGAGGCTGGGTGAGCGAGCGGATGCAGTTGCTGCAAGGGCCGGCGGTGGACAACCTGCTGGCATTGAGCGAACGGCCGGAGGTTGTCTATCTGGATCCTATGTTCCCCCACAAGCAGAAATCGGCGCTGGTGAAAAAAGAGATGAGGGTGTTCCAGTCCCTAGTGGGGCCGGATCTCGATGCGGATGCGTTGCTGCCGGCGGCGCTCAAGATGGCGACCCGACGGGTGGTGGTGAAGCGGCCCGACTACGCGGGCTGGCTCAACGAGCACAAACCCAGCATGGCGATCGAAACCAAGAGCAACCGCTTCGACGTCTATGTGATGGCGGCGCTGGCCGGTTGACCGTTATCCCCATACGAAGAGGGCCCGCAGTGCGGGCCCTCTTTACTTGTCCGATTAGAAACGGACAAGTTTCTCTTCCCCCTGCCAGATGAGAGCCAGGGTCGCCAACTCCGCCAGACTGAGCCGCTCCCCGCTGGTCAGCAACAGGTATTCAATCCCCTCTTTCGCCACTATGGTCTGCACCTTGTCCTCCCACTGCCGGCCACTGCGGTCGGTGAGCGTCACCGGCAGTTGCCAGCGAGCGGCGATTTCGAGCCAGTCATAGAGGTCACAGCTGATGGGTTGATAATCCGTCATGGTGCTTCCTTTGGGAGTGTTCAGGCTTCCAGCAAACGGGTGGCCCAGCCCATCTTCTGCTGGCGCTCCACTTCCAGGCGCAGCTCGCTGGCCCGCAGGTAGTGTTCGTCCAGCCAGCCCTTGGGCAGGGTCAGGGTCAGGGCATCCTCGCTGGCTTCCAGGGTGAAGCGGGGGACCGTGCCCTGGGTGCGACGCATGCAGAGAATGAGGGCGATGCGCAGGATGCGGGCCAGCCGGATCGCCTGGCGACCGGTGACGGCCCCCTGCTTCTCCAGCTGCTCCAGCTTGAAATCATCCCGCTGGTTGAGCAGCAGGGCCGACAACAGCTTCTTCTGGGCCGGGGTGAAGCCCGGCATGTCGATGTTGTCGATGATGTAGGCCGCGTGTTGCGGGGCCTTCTTGTACTCGATGCAGAGCCCGATCTCGTGCAGCAGGGCGGCATAACGGAGTATGGGGCGACCATAGCGTCGGGAGAGACGCCAGGCCGGCTGCAACTGGTTGAAGGCCTCGATGGCGGTGTCGCGTACCCGCTCGGCATGTTCCTTGTCGAGCTGATAGCGGTTGATCAGGCTGTCGGCGGTACGATCCCGGGCGTCACAGTCGTGATTGTTGCCGAGCAGGCCGTAGATCAGTCCTTCCCGCAATGCGCCACCGGCGAGGGTCATGCTCTCGATGCCGAGGGTCTCGAAGATGGCTATGAGGATGGCGAGACCGGAGGGGAACACGGTCAGCCGCTCGGCCGCCAGCCCTTCCAGCTGAAGCTGGTCCAGCTTGCCGCAGGCGATGGCCTGACCCATCAGCTCCTGCAGCTTCGGCAGGGTGACCCGCTCGCTCTTGCCCTGGGCCAGCATGATCTCCTGCAGCGCCTGGACGGTGCCGGAGGCACCGACGCAGGTGCGCCAGCCGAGGGTCTTGTAATCCTCGGCCACGTTTTCCAGCACCGTCTTGGCGCTGGCGATGGCCTGGTTGAAACGGGTCTCGGAGAGCTCGCCATCACCGAAGTGATTGTTGAGCCAGGTGACACAGCCCATGTGCAGGCTGTTGAGGAGCTTGGCCTCGCTGTGCTCGCCGATCACCAGTTCGGTGCTGGCGCCGCCGATGTCGATCACCAGCCGGTTGCCTTCCCCGGCGGAGGTCCAGGAGACCCCCTCGTAGATGGTCTTGGCCTCTTCCTCGCCCGAGATGATCTCGATGCTGTGGTTGAGCACCCGTTCCGCTTCGCTCAGGAACTCGTCGACGTTGGTGGCAAGGCGCAAGGTGGCGGTGCCCACCACCCGGATGTTGTCGGACGGAATGTCCTGCAACTGCTCGGAGAACAGGCGCAGACAGTCCCAGCCCCGCTCCATGGCGGCACGGCTGAGGCGAAATTCCGAATCGAGACCGGCGGCGAGGCGAACCTTGCGCTTGACCTTGGTGACGGTGCGCAGAGCACCGGCGACCTCGCGCACCACCAGCATGTGAAAGCTGTTGGAGCCGAGGTCGATGGCGGCATAGAGCGGCGAGTTGTGCAACTGGGCCTGTCCTGTCAGTTCTTGCGGGGCGGACGGCGGCGGTTGTTGCTGTTGCCACCCTGGCGATCACGCATGTTGCGGTTCACCGGCTGACGGTTGCGGAACACCCGTTTCGGGGCGGTCACATCATCCAGCAGCGCCTCGCGGTCATACTTGCTGACCGGGATGGGGTGATGGATGTACTCCTCGATGGCCGGCAGGTTGAAGGCATAGTCTTCACAGGCCAGGCTGATGGAGTGACCGCTCTTGCCGGCGCGACCGGTACGACCGATGCGGTGTACGTAGTCCTCGGCGTCGTCGGGCAGGTCGTAGTTGAAGACGTGGGTCACGTCAGGGATGTGCAGACCACGGGCGGCCACGTCGGTGGCGACCAGGATGTCCAGCTGACCCTTGGTGAACTCTTCCAGGATCTTCATCCGCTTCTTCTGGGGCACATCACCGGTCAGCAGACCGACGCGGTGGCCGTCGTTCTCCAGCCAGGCGTGGACGTCTTCACACACATGCTTGGTGTTGGCGAAGACGATGGCCTTCTCCGGCCACTCCTCTTCCATCAGGGAGAGCAGCAGCAGCATCTTGTCTTCGTTGGAGGGGTAGAACAGCTCCTCCTTGATGCGTACGCCCGTCATCTGCTCCGGCTCGACCTGCACGTGTTCCGGGTGGTTCATGTGCTCGTAGGCCAGCTCCTGCACCCGCAGGGAGAGGGTGGCGGAGAACAGCATGCTCAGACGCTCGGTGGCGGGGGGCATGCGGCGGAACAGGAAGCGGATGTCCTTGATGAAGCCGAGATCGAACATGCGATCCGCTTCGTCCAAGACGACGACCTGAATGTTGCCGAGATCGATGACATTGGACTTGAAGTAGTCGATGATGCGGCCCGTGGTGCCGATCAGGATGTCGACACCCTGCTCCAGCACGGCCAGCTGCTTGTCGTAGCCTTCACCACCGTAGGCGAGGCCGAGCTTCAGACCGGTCGAGGCCGCCATGCTCTCGGCATCGTTGTGGATCTGCACCGCCAGCTCACGGGTCGGGGCCATGATGATGGCGCGTGGCTGGTTGATGAGGCGCGGCTTGGTCAGCGGATGGGTCAACAGATAGTTGAAGGTCGCAGCCAGGAAGGCGAGGGTTTTGCCGGTTCCCGTCTGGGCCTGACCGGCCAGGTCATGGCCTTCTACCAGCAGTGGCAGAGACAGCGCCTGGATGGGGGTGCAATAGTGAAATCCCTTTGATTCCAGACCAGCCAGAACTTCGGGTTCGAGGCCCATTTGGGCGAATTTTTCGGTCGTTAGATGTGTTTTGCTCATGGCGGTAGGTTATCAGGTTAGGCTTGCAATAATAAACAGGATCATTTCAAATAGGGCAACTATTGCCTTTGTTGATCCGTCAATAAAGCCTTAATTACTGACTGGAGTTGGAGATGAGTGACAAGATTGTTCAGCTGAGCGATGCCAGCTTCGAGGCTGATGTAATCAAAGCCGACAGCCCCGTTCTGGTAGATTTCTGGGCTGAATGGTGCGGTCCGTGCAAGATGATTGCCCCCATCCTGAACGAAGTCGCCCAAGAATATGCCGGTCGCGTGACCGTGGCGAAATTGAATATCGATCATAACGCCGACACGCCGCCCAAGTATGGCATTCGCGGTATCCCGACCCTGCTGCTGTTCAAGAATGGCGAAGTGGCAGCGACCAAGGTCGGTGCCCTCTCCAAGACTCAGCTGAAAGAGTTCTTGGACGGTAACCTGTAATAATCAAGAAGGAGCGCATTGCAATAATGCGCTCCTTGTGTTTTATCACCTAGACGCTCATCCCGATTGGTGCTAGTTTATCGCTCGTTTGCTAACCTTTTTGCCTGACTCTTTGCTTCACATCAGCCTGGCAAGTCAAATCCGATCAGCATCAATCCAGCAGACTGTCTCCTCATTTCAATCCTTGCTTACAGACTTTCACCACTATGAATCTGACTGAACTTAAGAACACTCCTGTGTCCGAGCTGGTCCAGCTTGGCGAATCCATGGGGTTGGAAAATCTGGCTCGGGCGCACAAGAAAGACATCATCTTTGCCATCCTCAAGGCGCACGCCAAGGGCGGTGAGGACATCTTTGGCGACGGTGTGCTGGAAATCCTGACCGATGGCTTCGGCTTCCTGCGTAGCGCAGATGGCTCCTACCTGGCCGGCCCGGACGATATCTACGTCTCCCCGAGCCAGATCCGCCGCTTCAACCTGCGTACCGGCGACACCATCTCCGGCAAGATCCGGCCGCCGAAAGAGGGCGAGCGCTATTTCGCCCTGCTCAAGGTCAACGACGTCAACTACGATCGTCCGGAAAACTCCCGCAACAAGATCCTGTTTGAAAACCTGACCCCGCTGCACGCCAACGAGCGTCTGCGCATGGAGCGCGGCAACGGCTCCACCGAAGACATCACCGCCCGTGTACTGGATCTCGCATCCCCCATCGGCAAGGGTCAGCGTGGCCTCATCGTCGCACCGCCCAAGGCCGGTAAGACCATGCTGCTGCAGAACATCGCCCAGAGCATCGCCTACAATCACCCGGATTGTGAGCTGATCGTGCTGCTGATCGACGAGCGTCCGGAAGAAGTGACCGAGATGCAGCGGATGGTCAAGGGCGAAGTCATCGCCTCCACCTTCGACGAGCCGGCTTCCCGTCACGTCCAGGTCGCCGAGATGGTGATCGAGAAGGCCAAGCGCCTGGTCGAGCACAAGAAGGATGTGGTCATCCTGCTGGACTCCATCACCCGTCTGGCCCGCGCCTACAACACCGTCATCCCCTCATCCGGCAAGGTTCTGACCGGTGGTGTGGATGCCAACGCCCTGCACAGACCCAAGCGCTTCTTCGGTGCGGCCCGTAACGTCGAGGAAGGCGGCAGCCTGACCATCATCGCCACCGCGCTGATCGACACCGGCTCCAAGATGGATGAAGTCATCTACGAAGAGTTCAAGGGTACCGGCAACATGGAACTGCACCTCTCGCGCAAGATCGCCGAGAAGCGCACCTACCCGGCCATCGACATCACTCGCTCCGGCACCCGCAAGGAAGAGCTGCTGACTGCGCCGGACGAGCTGCAGAAGATGTGGATACTGCGCAAGATCATTCACCCCATGGGCGAGATCGACAGCATCGAGTTCCTCATCGACAAACTTTCTGCCACCAAGACCAACGACGAGTTCTTCGACTCCATGAAGCGTCAGCAGAAGTGATGATGTAGCAGAATGACAAAACCGCGGCCCAGGTCGCGGTTTTTGTTTATCTATTTGCCGGTGCCCTTAGTACTATGGGGCCAGGACGCCACAAGGCCGGATGTCACAAGGATAGAGACGTCATGAAGCTGATTTTCTTGCTATGGATTGGGTGGCTGCTGGCCGCACCCGTGCAGGCCGATTCTCCCCCGCAACGCAATGCCCCCCTGGTGGCGGATGAAGGGCTGCAGGGGCACCTCGACTACCTGCACAGCCGGCTCGCGCTCGAACAGTTTGCCGCCATGGACTCCCTGCTGGAGGCCCTGGCCCTGGGTCAGCGTGAATATCTGCAATATCAGGTGCTGGCGGGTCTCAAGACGGTCAGCCATCCGAGCCCTGCGCTCCATGCCTGGGTGCGGGCGCAGGCCGCCAAGGCACCGCAATGGCTGGTGGAAGGGGAGGTGGATGGCTTCCTGGTGCAGCTGCCCGCCTATGATTTCGCCGCCGAAGCGCGGCTGGTGCTGAACCGCTGGCAACAGCTCGCCTGGCAGGACAACTATCGCCAGCAGCTGGCGCGCGACAGCTTCGATTTCAAACATCTCTACTACAGCCGCAACCCGGAGCTGGCGCAGCAACAGCAGGCGTTGCTGACGGTGCTGGACAGCCAGCCGACCGCCGTACAGCGTCGTGAGGCCCAGCGGCTGGCCGCCCTGACCCTCTTCCTGCCGGACAACCAGTTGCTGCTGCACCTCATCGAGCGGACTGGCAACCCTGACTTGTACCAGAAACTGTGGCGTCAGCCAGTGGATAACGACAGTCTGGCTGCATTGAGCAGCATACCCCGCTTCTACCATGGCCAGACGGCGAGCGATATGCTGATCGCCGCCAGCCGCAATGAACGGCTGATGATCCCGGCCCTGCATCAGCTGAGCCGACTCTCCCCCCTGCCGGACGAAGCCCGCCAATACCTGCTGGCGGAGCTCGGCAAACAGCAATACAGCGGGCTGGTGGCCGGCGTGTTGCTGCAACTGGACGAACCCAGGCTGTTGGCCCAGCTGGCGGACAGGCTCACCCATCAGGAGCGGCGTCACACCATGTCCGTCCTGCGGCCCGATACGGGTACACCGGATGGCCAGCCGGGGTTATAATGCCCCATCGCCTGCACACAGGGTACCCGCATGAAATACAAGGACTTGCGTGATTTTATCGCGCAGCTGGAACAGAACGGACAGCTCAAGCGCATCACGCGCGAGATAGACCCCTATCTGGAGATGACCGAGATCAGCGATCGCACCCTGCGTGCCGGTGGCCCGGCCCTGCTGTTCGAAAATCCCAAGGGTTATGCCATGCCGGTGCTGACCAATTTGTTCGGCACGCCGGATCGGGTCGCCATGGGCATGGGTCAACCCAATGTCGGCGCCCTGCGTCAGGTGGGCACCTGGCTCTCCTACCTGAAGGAACCCGAGCCCCCCCGCGGTCTCAAGGAGCTGATGGAGAAGCTGCCCATCTTCAAGCAGGTGCTGAACATGCCGACCAAGCGGCTCTCCTCGGCCCCCTGTCAGCAGGTGGTACTGGAAGGCGACGCGGTCGATCTCGACCAGATCCCGATCCAGCACTGCTGGCCCGGCGATGTCGCCCCCCTGGTGACCTGGGGCTTGACCATTACCCGCGGCCCTTACAAAAAACGGCAGAACCTCGGCATCTACCGCCAGCAGAAGATCGGCAAGAACAAGCTGATCATGCGCTGGCTGGATCATCGGGGCGGGGCCATCGATTTTCGCGAGTGGCAGGAGGCGCACCCCGGTGAACGCTTCCCGGTGGTGGTGGCGCTCGGCGCCGATCCGGCCACCATACTCGGCGCCGTGACGCCGGTGCCGGACAGCCTCTCGGAGTACGCCTTCGCCGGTCTGTTGCGGGGAAGTCGCACCGAGGTGGTGAAGGCCCTGAGCTGCGAGCTGGAGGTGCCCGCCAGCGCCGAGATCGTGCTGGAAGGCTACTTGGAGCCCGGCGAGATGGCACCGGAAGGCCCCTATGGGGATCACACCGGTTACTACAACGAGGTGGACGAGTTCCCGGTGTTCACCATCACCCACATGACCATGCGTCGCGATGCCATCTATCACAGCACCTATACCGGCCGTCCCCCCGATGAGCCGGCGGTGCTCGGGGTGGCGCTGAACGAGGTGTTTGTACCGCTGCTGCAGAAGCAGTTCCCCGAGATCGTGGACTTCTACCTGCCGCCGGAGGGGTGCTCCTACCGGATGGCGGTGGTGACCATCAAGAAACGCTACCCAGGCCATGCCAAGCGGGTCATGCTGGGGGTCTGGTCCTTCCTGCGCCAGTTCATGTACACCAAGTTCGTGATCGTCTGCGACGACGACATCAACGCCCGGGACTGGAAGGACGTGATCTGGGCCATCACCACCCGGATGGATCCGGCGCGGGACACCACCCTGATCGAGCACACGCCCATCGATTACCTCGACTTCGCCTCACCGGTCTCCGGGCTAGGCTCCAAAATGGGGCTGGATGCCACCAACAAGTGGCCGGGAGAGACGAACCGCGAGTGGGGTCAACCCATCGTCCAGGACGAGGCGGTGAAGCAGAAGATCGACGCCATCTGGGATGAATTGAAGATCCTGGACTAGCCGCTGAGGCGGTCGGCGCGCCCGTTTGATGGAAAAGGGCGGTGCCGGGCCGGGTTGAATGATGCAATGGCGCCTGTTTCCGGCCAGTCGGTGCACAAAGAGCGGTATTGCCGGCCTGAATTGGGTATGCTCGACTGACCGGACCCCTGGCGGGTCGCCAGAACACAGTGAATCAATGAGTGAAAACGGGCCGGGCTGGCCCGTCAAAAGGACAAGAATGCAACGTATCAAGTGCCGCGTAGAGGAACTGCGCGAATATGTCGACACCGTCTGGCATGTGGCCCTGGCGCCGCAGCAGGCTATCAGCTTCAAGCCCGGCCAGTATCTGCTGGTGGTGATGAGTGACTCGGACAAGCGCCCCTTCTCCATCGCCAACTCGCCGACCCGTGACGGTGTGCTGGAGTTGCAGATAGGAGCCACCCCGGAGAACGCCTACGCCGGCCAGGTGCTGGCGCGCATGCGTGAGCAGGGGGAGATCGAGATCGAACTGGCGGCGGGCAAGGCCTTCCTGCGGGACGAATCCCCGCGCCCCCTGATCCTGATGGCGGGCGGCACAGGTTTCTCCTATGCCCGTTCCATCCTGGAATATCTGATGGCGACCGGCAGCAAGCGCCCGGTGTTCCTCTACTGGGGTGTGCGTCAGGCGCACTGGCTGTACGAGCAGGCGCAGATGCAGCAGTGGGCGCAGGACTATGCCCCGCTCACCTTCGTGCCCGTGGTACAGGAGCCGGAAGCGGACTGGACCGGCCGCACCGGGCTGGTGCACAAGGCCATCATGGACGACTTCGTCAGTCTGCATGACTACGACATCTATGTGGCGGGTCGCTTCGAGATGGCGGGGGCCGCCCGGGAAGAGTTCAAGGTGCTGGGGGCCGAACCCGAGCGCATCTTCGGTGATGCCTACGAGTTCATTTGAGCGCCGACTGCGAAGCCGTGATCAAGGCTCAGGTGCTGCTCGCTTATGTGCGGTAAAGAGTGCTCATGTATATCGGTGCACTCCGGTTCCTGTACTTCACCTTGTCGACGGCTTCTCGCAACGGCCCTTGAACCTCTTCCCTGTTCCATAAACAACAAACCCCAGCCTGGCTGGGGTTTGTTTTATGTGCGCTGAGGGCTGGGCCGTTCGCGCGCGGAAGGGCTTATTCGCCCTTGGCGGCGAGCTGCTGCTCCAGCTGGGCCAGCTTGGCTTCCAGGGCGGTCAGCTTTTCCCGGGTGCGCAGCAGCACCTTGGTCTGCACGTCGAACTCCTCGCGGCTGACCAGATCCAGCTTGTTCAGCTGGGATTGCAGCACCTGACGGGTTTTCTTCTCCACCTCTTCACCCATGCTGCGAATGCCGGGGGGCAGGGCGTTGTGTACCTGTTTGGCGATCTCTTCCAGTTTTTTCGGGTCGATCATGGGGTTCTCCTTAAGCGATGGGCCATTCTACCGACAAATCCCTCCCTTTGCCGAGATCGGGGCTGGCTTTTTGCGCCTCGCAGGCACGCTGGCTCTGGTCGGGTCTGGTGTTGCGCCGGATGCTGTTACTCTCCGCCGCCGGGGTGACAATTCCAATTCCTTGATGTTGTACACAAAAAAAGCAGATCAGATGACCGACCAGAGGCTTATCAATTGTTGCGTTGCTGTTAATATGTTTCGGTCGGGTTTGAACCCTACCCCGTCAGGCTCATCATGGATAACAACATAAAAAGAGATAAGGATATGAAAAAAAACCTGATTTATGCAGCCGTCCTCAGTGCGCTATTGAGCGGTTGTGGTGGCAGTGACGATAACAAAGGCGATACCTCCAGCTATCTCGACTACCTGCTGAGCGGCTCCAATGCCGTTCGCCCCAGCGCCCTCGCTGCCCGTGCCTCCGACGGCACCCTGAAGTTCTCCACCGAAACGGCGGATCTCTCCAACCCTGTCTCCGCTCTCTCCACCCTGGATGGCTGGTCCACGACCCAGGCCATCCAGGTCGTGCCCGTGACCGCCTCGGGGATCAGCATCAAGGCTCCGGCCGCGGCCGAGTTTGCGGCGTCCATCGCCCCGCTCTATCTGCTTGAACTGGAGTTTGACAGTGCGGCCCTGCGCCCGAGCGGCGTGAAGAAGCAGCTGACCTACGGGGTGGACTTCGTGGTGGCCGAGGCGGGTGGCAAGCTGAATCTGGTGCCTCTCAAGCCGCTCAATCCCTCTTCCTATTACATGATAGTGGCGACCGATACCCTCAAGGACAGCAACGGCAATGCCGTGCGTGCCGGCTCCGACTACAGCAACTACAAGAGCAACCCGGGCAGCAGTGCCCAGGATCAGACCATCAACGGTCTGATCACCCTGCAGGAGGGGCTGTTCAAGGCCGCCACCGGCATCACCAGCGATCACGTGATCTTCTCCGACTGGTTTGGTACCCAGTCCGGCGCCGATGTGCTGGTGGCGGTAAAAGGAGCGGCGGCATCCGTGCTGAAGAGCCCGACCCTGGATGCGGCGGCCCTGTGGAAACAGGATGCGCTGGGCCATACCAGCCTGCCGGGTACCTACACTATCGCCAGTCTGGATGCTGGTACTGCCTTCCTGACCAAGCTGGAAGCCGAGCAGTTCCTGCTGCAGGAGCAGAAGGATGCCATTGCCGCCGCCTTTGGCTCCGGTACGCCTCTCCACAATCTGGCGCTGGGCACTACTGTCTATACCGGTGCGGTCAAGCTGCCCTACTTCCTCTCCTCTCCGGCCAGCGCCGGCTCCTGGGACAAGGCCAGAACCCAGTCTTGGCATGGGGCCATCCCCAGCCTGTACGCCATCGCCAATGCCCTGAAGGCGGGCGACAGCGAGGTGATCGGCGGTCTGGTGGGGGCGGGAGTGGATCCGGCCCTGCTGGGTACGCTCATCGCCGACCCGACCCGTCAGGCCGAGCTGCTGGCGGAGGCGAGCAAGCTGATCGGGGTGACCCTCACCTCAGGTGGCAAGGCGCTGGATCCCGAGATGAACATCGGCCGTTTCAACCCGCTGCCCAAGCTGGAAGAGGTGCAGTCCGTGCCGATGCGCATCTTCGCCGCGGCGCCGCTGTCGGCTATCACCGACGTCATCATCTATCAGCATGGCGTCACCTCGGTGAAGGAGAATGCCTATGCCCTGGCCCTGGGTCAGATCGGTGCCGGTGCCAAGGCAAGCAAGAACGTCGCCGTGGTGGTGATCGATCATCCGCTGCACGGGGAGCGTGGCTTCGCCCTGACCGGTGGCCTGGATTCGGTGACCACCTCGGACAACCCGACCCCCTATCTGAACCTGAGCTACCTGACGGTGGCGCGGGACAACCTGAAACAGAGCGTGGCGGATCTGCTGGGCCTGCGTCTGGCGGTGGGGCTGGCCAATGCCAAGGGTGTCATCGGCACCGCCGGCAGCCTCAAGGTGCACTTCCTGGGTCATTCCCTCGGCGCCATCTCCGGGGCCAACCTGCTGGCGGTGGCCAACCAGTCGCTGGGCAACCCTACGGCCGATGCCCTGTTCAAGTTCACCACCGGCGGCCTGGCCATGCCGGGTGGTGGCATAGCGCCGCTCTTGCTGAACTCCCCCACTTTCGGCCCGACCATACAGATGAGCGTGCTGACCGGCGGCAGTCCCGAGTTGAAGACGGCCTTCACCGCCTATGCCCCGACCTGCAAGAGCGCGGTGGCAAGCTGCTTCGTCAACGAGTTCCTGCCGAGCCTGGATGGCACCACGCAGGCAAGCGCCGCCAGCACCCTGCAGAGCTACGTCTTCGCGGCCCAGTCGGTGCTGGACTCGGCTGATCCGATCAACCTAGCGAGCGGCATCAAGGCGGACTTCCCGTTGTTTGCCACGGAAATAGTGGGTGATGGCGCCCTGAGCCTGCCGGATCAGGTGATCCCGAACAGCGTCGCCTCCGCGCCGCTGGCGGGGACCGAGCCGCTGTTCAAGGTGATGGGCTTGAAATCCCTGACCGCGACTGGCCCTGGGCTGGTTCCGGTCAGTCACCATGCGGGCCGCTTCGTGGCCGGTGGTCACAGCTCCTTGCTGGCACCGGATGAAAACTTCGATCCGACCGGCGCCGTGACAAGCGAGATGCAGACCCAGTTCGGCAGCTTCTTCGCCAGCGGCGGTGCGGCCGTCGCAGTGACAGACGCCAGCCTGCTCAAGCAGTAAGCGTCAGCCAACCATATAAAAACGCCGCCCTCTGGGCGGCGTTTTCGTTGTCGGCCATCAGAACACGGGATGGCAGGGCATCAGGCGGGCCTGTGATGCCTGTCCAGCCAGCCCTGCAACAGACCCACCAGCAGGCCGGTCAGGTGGGCGATGTTGGCGGTGGGCGTGCCGAGCAAATCCATGAAGCCGAGCACCAGCCAGAACAGCATGAAGCCCATCAGCGCCGGCGGCAGACTGAGGCCGCAGTCTGGCTGCAGCCTGGCGCGCAGCCAGCAATAGCCGAGCAGGGCATAGACCACGCCGGAGAGACCCCCAAACAGCGGGCCGCTTGCGAAGAACTCCGCCACGTTGGGCAGCGCCGCCCCGACGATGAGCAGGATGAACAGCTTGCCGCTGCCGAGTCGCTGCTCTATCTGCCCCCCGAGATACCACCACCACAGCAGGTTGAACACCAGGTGCAGCACCGAGAAGTGGATGAAGGCGGGGGTGATGTAGCGCCAGGCCTGCCAGTCGGTGAACTGGGCCAGGGTGGGGTGGAATGCCAGCTCGTCGAAGATGGGCAGGCCGATGGCGTCGAGGGCATAGACCGCCAGACAGGCGATGATGACCACCAGGGTCAGGGGTCCCGCCTGATGCAGAAAATCGGTGACCGGATCCGTCATCCCCTTGCTGTAGTCGATGCGGGCATCCGCCCGACCGGACTGCCAGGAGGCCTCCATGTAGCGGGGGTGATTGGGCTCGCTCAGGAAGCGTTTGACCTCCAGCTGGGCCTGGGCGAGGCGCTGTTCGTCCGCCAGCCAGACCGAGACACCGAGCTCGGACTGGGTCAGCTCGCAGGAGATCCCCAGGGTGGCCAGATAGTCCACCAGAGCCTGGGCCATGCGGGCATTGTCCAGCACCAGCAGCTGGATCATGCCGGCCGGGGAGGCGTTGCCGGCTCCTGTCATGCGTCGCCCGCCAGGATCGGGAACTCCCTGCGCCAGGCCTCGAAGCCGCCATCCAGACTGTAGACGGCGTCATAGCCCTGCTGCAGCAGGTACTGGGCGGCCCCCTGGCTGCTGTTGCCGTGATAGCACATCACGATCACCGGGGTATCGAAGTCCACTTCATTCATGAAGCGGACCAGGGTGCCATTGGTGAGGTGGAAGGCGCCCACCGCGTGGGCCGTCTCGAACGACTGGGGATCGCGAATGTCCACGAGGCGGGCCTCACCGGCCTCCAGCTTCTGGTGGGCATCCTGGGCGCTGATATGGGCAAACTGGTCCATTGAGATGTCCTGCAAATAGATGATTGGGGATCAGTTTACCCCAAGCGAACTCAATAGAGCAGGGGAAGGTAGGACGCTGCACTTGGGTGGCTTGGTCTGGGTGACGACACAAGAGATGCGGGCTGGGGTTCTGGGTGTGCAGGTGAGTCGCATTGGCTGGATTGATAACTTTAATGTCCGAATTCGCCAATGAAGCACACCACAGAGGTAGATATAATAATTATTATCATTTAGGTGCCGTTATTGCCTGCACCGAGGAGCCAGTCATGAACATTGATGCAACAGAGTACCCCATCGTCTGGATGGATTACGAACCGGCCCGGGGGGCATCCGTGGAAGCGGCACTTGCCGACATCTCGGCCCTGCTTGTCCGCGGTCAGCCCCTGGTGTTTCTTGCCACCGGAGAGCCGGGCAATGGCAACGACAAGGCCGGGGCTGAGGATCGCCGGACGGTTGCGCTCTGGATGAAGAGCAACAAGCACGCGATCCGGCGCTTTGCCCTTGGCCACGTGCAGATAGTACCGGAGTCGACCAAACGCGTGGCGATGCGGGCTTTCGCGGTCGTCTTCGCCAAATTCTGGGGTTACCCCATGTTTGTCGTCGCCAGCGAAGAAGAGGCGCGGGCCAAGGCCGACGCCTTGCTGGCCAATGTCTGAACCGGATAGCGGAGAGTCTCCCATGTACATCACCGATAACAATGACATGACCGATATCGAGTCCGACTATCCCGACAAGATTGAGCGCCCGGTGGTCGTGATCGGCCTGGGCAGGGTCACGGAAAACTGGGAGCTGCCGCTCCATCAGCACCGCAAGGCACAGCTGCTGTTTGCCGACAGCGGCTTGATCACGCTGGAGACGGACACGGGATTCTGGGTCGTGCCGCCGCAGGGGGCGGTATGGATCCCGGGTGGCATGGTCCACCGTGCCAGCAGCAGCGGTGAACCGCGTGGCTTTGTGGCATTCGTCGAGCCGGATGCCGCACCCGGGTTGCCGGACTGCTGCTGCACTATCTCGGTCTCTCCCTTCATGCGCGCACTGCTGGAGCGCACAGCGGCGCTGCCCGAGCACTATCGGATCGAGGGAGCACCGGGACGGCTGATGTCGGTGTTGCTGGACGAGCTCATCGCCGCCCCACTGGAGTGGCTGCACCTGCCGATGCCCGCCGATCTGCGGCTGCGCAAGCTGGCGGACGGCATGCTGGCCGCCCCCGCCGATCGGGCGACGCTCGAGCAGTGGGCATCCAGGATCGGCATGAGCGAGCGCAACATGTCACGCCTGTTCAGTGCCGAGACCGGTCTGAGCGTGAGCCGCTGGCGCCGCCAGATGCATGTGATCACCGCCTTGCCGATGCTGGCCCAGGGTCGGCTGATCCAGACCATTGCAGACGAGCTTGGCTACGACAGCTCCGGTGCCTTCATCACCATGTTCCACAAGGCGGTCGGGGCTCCGCCAAAGCGTTTCCTCGCCGAGCGCACTGCCCAGATCCATGCCCCCCTGCACAAGCCTTCAGGAAGTTCCTATGAGTACCAGTAATCCGGCAAAGGCGCTGTCAAATACCCCGGATCCCCTGGGCCAGATATTGAAGCCCATCAAGGGGCGTCTCATCGCGGCCACCCTACTGGCAGGCCTGGGCGCGGCGCTGACCTTGACCCCCCTTGCTGGCATAGCCCAAATCGCCCGGTTCGCGCTCGGCGGCGAGGAGTCTGTGGTACAGAGCCTGGCCCTGCTGAGGGGAGAGGTGTGGCTGACGGTGATGTTCAGCCTCGTCGGCCTGTTTCTCGGTCTGTTGCTGTCGCTGGCGGCGGAGACCTGCGCCCATGTGGCAGACAACAGGATCACCCGTCATCTGCGGCTTGCCGCGGCGCGGCGCCTGGCCCGGGTGCCTCTCGGCTGGTTCACCTCCCACGCATCCGGTGAAGTGAAACAGGCGATGCAGGACGACATCGGCACCCTGCACGAGCTGACTGCCCACTTCTACACCACCCTGGGCCGTACCCTGGGAGCCATCCTGGCGTCACTCGTCTATCTCTTTGCGATGCACTGGGGGCTGGCCCTGGTCGCTATTCTGCCCTATGTCGCCGGCTTTCTGTTGATCGGTTCGGCCATGAAGTTCAGCGAGACGCAGACCCGGGCCTTTGGCGAAGGCCAGGCCAGGGTGAACGATGCCGTGGTGGAGCTCGTCAACGGGATCCCGGTGATCAAAGCCTTTGGCACCAGCGGCAAGGTGCACGGCAACTACCGGACGGCGGTGGAGAGCTTTCTGGAAGCCTTCCTCGGCCTGTTGAAGCCTATGCTGGGCGCCATGGCCATCGCCAATGCCCTGATGTCCCCCGTCGCCGTGCTGGGGGTCGTGCTGGCTGCCGGTACCCTCTTTGTCGGTCTCGGCTGGATGGCGCCGGTGGAAGTGTTGCCGTTCGTGCTGGTCGCCCCCTGCATCTCGGCACCCCTGATGCTGCTGGTGTTTGTGGCCCACGGGCTGGAGCCCGCCAAAGCTGCCGCGGGGCGGGTCCAGACTCTGCTGCAGACGCCGCAGCTGGAGCAACCTGCTTATGACGAGGTTGAGCACCCGAGGGGAGTAGAGGTTTGCGCCGAAGAGGTGAGTTATGCCTATGACGGTGGCCACAAGGTGCTCGACAAGGTGAGCTTCACCCTGGTCGCCGGTACTGTGACGGCCGTGGTGGGGGCATCCGGTGCGGGCAAGTCCACGCTGGCCCGCCTGCTGCTGCGCTTCTTCGATCCGAGCGAGGGGCGCATCACGTTGGGTGGGGTGGATTTGCGCAACCTGGATACCCGTGAGCTGTATCGACACATAGGCTTCGTGCTGCAGGAGGTGCGTCTGATCCACGCCAGCGTGCGTGACAACATCGCGCTCGGTCTTCCCGACGCGACCTATCAGCAGATTGAAGAGGCCGCCAGGGCCGCCAATATCCACGAGCACATCCTGAGCCTGCCACGGGGCTATGACTCCGTCATCGGCGAGGATGCTCAGCTCTCCGGCGGTGAGGCCCAACGGGTCAGCATAGCCCGCGCCGTGCTGCTGGATCCGCCCGTTCTGGTGCTGGACGAGGCGACCGCCGCAGCCGACGCCGAGAACGAGGTGGCCATCCAGCAGGCCCTTTCCCGCTTCGCCAAGGGGCGGACCCTGATGGTGATCGCCCACCGGCTCGATACAGTGATGCATGCCGATCGCATCCTGGTGGTGGAAGACGGGGCCATCGTCGAGCAGGGTCGTCACGACGCGCTGCTGGCGCAGGGTGGCCGCTACGCTCGCCTGTGGGCGCTGGGTGGACATGAACAGCAAGATCAACAACGGATGGCGGTATAACCATGCTCATGACTTTCCTTCGACTGTTGGGTGAAGATGCCCATGTTTTCCGTCGTTATGGCTGGATGGCCATCACCCTCGGCATCCTGAACGGCCTGACTCTCACGCTTCTGGTGCCAGTGCTCGAACGCCTGCTGGCGCATGATGTGCGGGGGGCCGGGTTCTGGTTGACTGCGCTGGCGGCAGGGCTGCTGCTCTGCTGGACCTGGCGTCGTCGGGTCGAGCAGGCCAGCGTGGCGGTTCGGGTGGCGGTGTTGCAGGGTTGCCGCCACCGGATTGGCGATCACATCGCCCGTCTGCCGGTGGGCTGGTTTACCCCGCAGAACACGGCACGGCTCAACCATGTGATGACCCACGGCATGTTTGAGCTGTCCGAACTGCCCGGCCACCTGTTTACCCCTATTCTGAGCGGTCTGGTCACGCCGCTGGTACTGGTGCTGGCCCTGCTGGTTCTGCACTGGCCCCTCGGCCTCACCATGCTGGTGGCCCTGCCCATACTGGCCGGAGTCTTCGTCATCAGCGCTCGCCTCGGCAGCCGTGCCGACGCCGCATTCCACAACCATGCAGCGCATACCAGCCAGCGCATTGTCGAGTTCGCCCAGGCCCAGTCGATGCTGCGGGCCTTCAGTGGCAAGGGGGACAGCATGGGCTTTCTGGAGCGTGCCATCGACAAACAGTACGCGGCCGGCTCGCGGCTGATCTATGTCTCTACCGCCTCTGTGGTGCTCAACAGCTGGGCGGTGCAGGCCGTGTTTGCGGCCCTGTTCATCACGGCTGTCATGTGGCTGAACAGCCAACTGGGAACGCAGTGGCAGGGCGAGGTGGCGATCACCACCATGGTCTCCCTGTTGTTGGTCAACCGGTTCATCGATCCGCTGCTGGACATCGCCGGTTATGGGGAAGTGCTGCGCAGTGCACGGGGTCAGCTCGAGGCAGTCGCCGAGGTGATGGACGAGCAACCCCTGCCGGAGCCGGTCAACGGCGAGGCGCCGTCCGATGGCTCCGTGGAGCTGCGGGATGTGCGCTTCTCCTATGGCGCCGGGGCGCCCGAGGTGCTGCGTGGGGTGGACTTGTGCATCGCGCCTGGGCAGATGGTGGCGCTGGTCGGAGCATCGGGTTCGGGCAAGAGCACCCTGATGCAGCTGATCGCGCGCTTTTTCGACGTGGATGAGGGGAGTGTGCGCATCGGTGGCACCGATGTGCGCGCCATCGACAGCGCCAGCCTGGCTGGCCAGATCAGCCAGATCTTCCAGAGTACCTATCTGTTCCAGGGCAGCATTGCGGACAACATCCGCATCGGCAAACCGGATGCAACGGACGCCGAAGTCATGGAGGCGGCCCGACAGGCAGGAGTGGCCGAGATCGTCTCGCGCCTGCCGCAGGGGCTGGATTCGCAGGTCGGGGAGGGCGGTGCCCGCCTCTCCGGTGGCGAGCGGCAGCGCATCTCCATCGCCCGCGCTCTGATCAAGGGAGCCCCCATACTGCTGGTGGACGAAGCAACCGCCGCGCTGGATGCGGAGAATCAGGCCGCCATCGCCGAGACGCTGGCACGATTGCGTGGCAGACACACACTGATCGTCATCGCACACCAGTTGTCGACCGTGGCCATGGCCGACCAGATTGTGGTGCTGGAAGCCGGCAGGGTGGCTGAGTCCGGCACCCACGAACAGCTCTGTTCGCTACGGGGTCGCTACGCCGACTTCCTGAACCAGCGCCACAGCGCCAAGGGATGGCAGATCGCTTGAGCCTGGCGCTGATCCCGCGCAAGCCCCGCCCTCTGGCGGGGCTTTTTGTGAATGACCGCTTGAGCGCAATTTCCTTCAATACCCCTCATCCCCGGCTCCGTAGGCTGACGACATTCAATCAGCAAGGAGTCCTCTTCATGGAAACGAGTCTGTTACTGTCGATGTGCGGGTTTGCTCTCGCCATGTCCATCTCCCCCGGCCCGGTCAACTTGGTCGCTCTCGGCAGCGGGGCCCAGCACGGTTTTCGTGCCAGCCTGCGCCATGTGGTCGGGGCCACACTCGGCTTCATCCTGCTGCTCCTGTTGATGGGGCTGGGGCTGGGGGCCCTTCTGTCCCGCTGGCCCCTGGTGGTCGGTGCCTTGCACTGGGGTGGCATCCTCTTCCTGGGGTACATGGCCTGGCAGCTGGTCAGGAGCGGGGGAGAGCTGGAGGGGGAGTCAGGGCAACGGCCCGCCTTCTGGTATGGCGCCCTGATGCAGTGGCTCAATCCCAAGGCCTGGCTGGCAGCCAGCATGGGCATGGGGGCCTACGGCGGCGCAGGTGAGTGGGGGCAGATGGTGATGTTCACGGCGCTGTATCTGGTGATCTGTCTCGGCTCCATCGCCTGCTGGGCCTATGTCGGCAGCTGCCTGCAGCAGGCGTTGCTCAGCCCCCGGCGATTGCGCTGGTTCAACCGCGTCATGGCCCTGTTACTGCTGCTCAGTGCCGGCTATCTGCTGTTTGCAGAGGGCTGAACTGCAACCTGTATTGCCCCGGGGTGGCGGCGACCCGCCGTTTGAACTGGCGCTGGAAGTGGGCCTGATCGGCAAAGCCGCTCGCCAGCGCCACCTCGGCCAGGGGGTGCCCCAGTCTGAGCAGTTGGCGGGCGTGGCGCACGCGCCTGTCGAGCAGATAGGCGTGGGGGGTCATGCCGTAATGATGATTGAAGGCGCGCACGAAGTGGGAGGGGCTGAGCCCGGCGACGGCACTCAGCTGCTGCAGGCTGAGCGGGTTGGTGCTCTCATCCTGCATCAGTTCGGCGGCGCGCTGCAGGTGCAGTGGCGGCCTGTCATCCCAGCGGGCAGGGGTGAGCCTGGTCAGCAGCTGGTGGCCGAACATCTGGCAGGCCACTGCCTTGGCCAGCGGGTCCCGACCCTCCACCAGCTGGTGGTGCAGCTGTTGCAGCCCCAGATACAGCACGGGGTCACGGCTGGCGGTCATGTCGAATGGACGAAAGTCACCGCCGAGCCCCGCCTCCTGCTGCAGTTCGTGCAGCCAGCGGGTGTCGAGATAGAACATCAGATAGGACCAGGGATGATCCGCGATGGGATTGCAGGCATGCACCTCTTCCGGGTTCATCAGCACCAGGCTGCCGGTACCGACCTCCTGTCGGCTACGCTGGTTGAGGTAGTGGCTGTGGCCACCGGTGATGGCGCCGATGGAGAAGTGGGGGTGGCTGTGCTTGTCGTAGCAGACCTGACGGCCATCCTGCACCGCCCGGGTCTCGATGAATGGCAGGGCCGGATCGCACCAGAAGTGGTGGCGATCCGGCCCTGAAGGGGAGCGGCTCATCCTGGCTGGGCGACCCGGATGAACCGATCTGGGCGGTCAGCCACCGAGGTAGGCCTGGCGCACCGCCGGGTTGGCCAGCAGGGCCGCACCGGTGTCTTGCAGCACTACCCGGCCATTTTCCAGCACATAGCCGCGATCTGCGAGCCGCAGGGCCTGGTTCGCATTCTGCTCCACCAGGAAGATGGTCATGCCCTGATCCCGCAGCTTCAGAATGATGTCGAAGATCTGCTGGATGATGATGGGGGCCAGCCCAAGTGAGGGTTCATCCAGCAGCAACAGACGCGGCTTGCTCATCAGGGCGCGGCCGATGGCCAGCATCTGCTGCTCGCCCCCCGACATGGTGCCGGCCCGCTGCTCCAGTCGCTCATGCAGCCGCGGGAACATGGTAAATACCTGATCCAGCAACCCGTTTTGCTCCTGCTTGTCGACGAAGAAGGCTCCCATCATCAGGTTCTCTTCCACCGTCAGGCGGGAGAAAATGCGGCGTCCCTCCGGCACCACGGCGATATCCTTGCGCATGATGCTGGCGGTGGTGAGGGAGTCTATCTGCTCCCCCTCGAACCAGATGCTGCCACTGCTGGGTTTGGGTTCCCCACAGAGCGTCATCAACAGGGTGGTTTTGCCGGCGCCGTTGGCGCCGATCAGGGTGACTATCTCGCCCTCTTTGACTTCCACGCTGACATCGTGCAGCGCCTGGATCTTGCCGTAATGGGTCGATACGTTGCGAAGTTCTAACATCTTGCTTCTTCCTATGACTCGCCCAGATAGGCCTTGATCACGTCCGGGTTGCTGCGGATCTCATCCGGTTTGCCGTGAGCCAGCGGCGTGCCCTGGTTGACCACGAAAATGCGGTTGGAGATCTCCATCACCAGCTTCATATCGTGCTCGATGAGCAGCACCGAGACCCCGAACTCGTCCCGCAGGTTGGAGATAAGCTCGTTGAGCTCATCGGTCTCCTTGGGGTTGAGGCCGGCAGCCGGTTCGTCCAGCATCAGCAGGTCGGGACGGGTAGCCATGCAGCGGGCGATCTCGAGGCGACGCTGCTGACCATAGGCCAGGTTGCCGGCGGCGCGGTTGGCGAGCTCCTTGAGGCCCACCTTCTCCAGCCAGAAGGCGGACTGCTCCAGCCCCTCTTTCTCGGCGCGGCGGAAGGACGGGGTCTTGAACAGACCGGCGATGAAGCTGGTATTGAGGTGGCGATGCTGAGCTACCAGCAGATTTTCCACTGCCGTCATCTCTTTGAACAGACGAACGTGCTGGAATGTCCGCACTATGCCCTTGCGGGCGATGAGGTGGCCGGGCAGCCCCTGGATCTCCTCCCCCTGGTAGCGGATGACGCCGCCGCTCGGACGGTAGAAGCCGGTCAGGCAGTTGAAGATGGTGGTCTTGCCCGCGCCGTTGGGACCGATGATGGAGATCACCTCTCCCTTGTCCACGTCCAGCTTGACGCCGTTGACCGCCAGCAATCCCCCGAAACGCATGGACAGATCAGAGACTTCCAACAACTTCTGATGATTGTTCATTTGCGGATCTCCAGATGGGGACGGCTCATGGGCAGCAGACCCTGGGGTCGCCAGATCATCATGAACACCATCAGCAGGCCGAACATCAGCATGCGGTATTCGTTGAATTCACGGGCCAGCTCCGGCAGCACCGTCATGACGATGGCGGCCAGCACCACGCCGATCTGGGAGCCCATGCCGCCGAGCACGACGATGGCGAGCACGATGGCGGACTCGATGAACACGAAGGATTCCGGGCTGATGAAGCCCTGGCGCGAGGCGAAGAAGCTGCCGGCGAACCCCGCGAAGCAGGCGCCGATGGTGAAGGCGGTCAGCTTGATGATGGTGGGGTTGAGACCCAGGGACTTGCAGGCGATCTCGTCTTCCCGCAGCGCCTCCCAGGCGCGGCCGAGCGGCATGCGCAGCAGGCGGTTGATGACGAACAGGGTGGCAATCACCAGCACCAGCGCCATCAGGTAGAGGAAGATCACCTTGTGGTTGGCGTTGTAGGCGATGCCGAAGAATTCGTGGAAGGTCTCGAAGCCCCCGTCTTTGACGGTGCGGTTGAACTCCAGCCCCCCCAGGGTCGGTTTGGGAATGCCGGAGATGCCGTTCGGGCCGCCGGTCAGGCTGGTCATGTTGTTGAGCAGGATGCGGATGATCTCGCCAAAGCCCAGGGTGACGATGGCCAGATAGTCTCCTCGCAGTCTGAGCACCGGGAAGCCAAGCAGGAAGCCGAAGGTGGCCGCCATCAGACCGGCGATGGGCAGACACTCCCAGAAGCTCAGACCGAAGTAGGTGTTGAGCAGGGCATAGCTGTAGGCACCGACCGCGTAGAAGCCGACGTAGCCGAGATCCAGCAGCCCGGCGAGGCCCACCACCACGTTGAGGCCCAGACCCAGCATGATGTAGATGAGCGCCAGGGTGGCGAGATCGATGGCCCCGCGGGAGGCCATGAAGGGCCAGCTCACCGCGAACAACAGCACCAGCACGGCGGTGAGGTTGTAGAGCTTGGGCGCTTCCTCTGGGCTTGGCAGTACCAGCTTGGTGAAGCCGACTGAGAAGCCGCTGATGGAAGCCTGGAACAGCTTGGAAATCTGGCCGCGCAGCATCTGGAACCAGAAGACGATGGTGGCGCCCCCCAGCAGCCAGGCCAGGGAGACATCGAGGCGACTCACCACCAGCAGGCGGGAGCCTTCCGTCTCGAGTTTGAAGCCGAGCAGCCAGAAGGAGAGCACCAGCAGCATCAGGCTGGAGATGCAGGCATGGATAAATTGACGTTTCATCATACCTTCTCGACCTCCGGGCGACCCAGGATGCTGCATATGGACATGAACAGCGGCATCAGACAGGTGATAGGTGCATGAATAAATTGATGTTGCATCATACCTTTTCGACCTCCGGGCGACCCAGGATGCCGGTGGGCATGAACAGCAGCACGAAGATGAGCAGGGCGAACGCCATCACATCCTTGTATTCGGTGCTGAGGTAGCCAGCGGTGAGGGCTTCCACCACCCCGAGCAGCAGGCCGCCGATGACGGCGCCAGGAATGCTGCCGATGCCGCCCAATACCGCGGCGGTGAAGGCCTTCAGCCCGGCCATGAAGCCGAGGTAGGGGTTGATCACGCCGTAATACATGCCGAGCAGCACCCCGGCCACGGCGGCCAGGGTGGCCCCCAGCACGAAGGTGATGGAGATGACCACGTGGGTGTCTATCCCCAGCAGGTTGGCCATCTTGATGTCTTCCGAGCAGGCGCGGCAGGCGCGGCCCATGCGGGAACGGCCGATGAACTGGGTCAGCGCCAGCATGGTGACGAAGGTCACCACGAAGATGATGAGCTGCATGTAGGAGAGGCTGGCCTGGAAGCCATCCTCGGCGCCGAGGGACCAGCCCCCGGAGATCAGGTTGGGCATGGCGATGTCACGCGAGCCCTGGGCCATCCGCATCATGTTCTGCAAGAAGATAGACATGCCGATGGCGGAGATGAGAGGGATGAGGCGGTTGCCGCCCCGCAACGGGCGATAGGCGACCCGCTCTATGGTCCAGCCATAACTGCCGGTGATGATGATGCTGACCAGGAAGGCGCCCCCCAGCAGCAGGACAGTGCTGTCGATGCCCATCATCATGAGGGCGGCCATCACCATGAAGGCGACATAGGACCCGATCATGTAGACCTCGCCGTGGGCGAAGTTGATCATGCCGATGATGCCGTAGACCATGGTGTAGCCGATGGCGATCAACGCATAGGTGCTACCTATGGTCAATCCGTTCAGCAACTGCTGAACCAGATAAAGAAGGTGTTCGGACATACTGCGTTCCCTGTACTTGCCCGCAAAGAAAGGAGGGGGTGACGCTTGTCACCCCCGACCGGCAGATTATTTGAGTTGAGTGGAGGTGCCGTCGGCGTGCCACTGGAAGACGCCGAACTCGAAGCCTTTCAGGTCACCGTTCGGTGCCCAGCTCAGGGGGCCCATGACGGTGTCGATCGGCGCGGCCTTGATGGCGGCCGCCACGGCAGCGGGATCATCCTCACCCGCCTTGGCGATACCGGCAGCCAGGGTCTGTACCGCGGCGTAGGTGGTCCAGACGAACGGACCGGAGGAGTCCTGACCCTTGGCCTTGAACGCGGCGACGATGGGGGCGTTGGCCGGCACCAGGTCGTACTTGTTCGGCAGGGTGACCAGCAGGCCTTCGGAAGCCGGGCCGCCGATGGCGGAGATGTCCTTGTTACCCACCCCTTCCGGACCCATGAACTTGGCCTTCAGGCCCTTCTCGCCAGCCTGGCGCAGGATCAGACCCAGTTCCGGGTGGTAGCCACCGTAGTAGACGAAGTCCACGTTCTCTTTCTGCAGCTTGGCGATCAGGGCGGAGAAGTCCTTGTCCCCGGCGGTGATGCCCTCAAAGGCCACGACCTTGACGCCGGCCTTGTCCAGCGCGGCTTTCACGCTGGAGGCAATGCCTTCACCGTACTGCTTCTTGTCGTGGATGACGGCCACGCGCTGGGGTTTGACCTGCTCGATGATGTATTTGGCGGCGGTCGGGCCCTGATCGCTGTCCAGACCGATGGTGCGCATGGTCAGCTGGTAGCCACGCTCGGTGATCTTGGGGTTGGTGGAGGCCGGGGTGATCATCAGCACGCCTTCATCTTCATAGATGTCGGAGGCGGGCAGGGTGTTGTCGGAGCAGAGGTGGCCGACCACGAACTTGACGCCGTCGTTGATCACCTTGTTGGCGATGGCCACGGCCTGCTTGGGATCGCAGGCGTCGTCATAGATGACGGCTTCGATCTGCTTGCCCTTGATGCCACCCGCCTTGTTGATCTGCTCGACCGCCATCTTGCCGCCGGTGAACTGCATGTCACCGTACTGGGCGACCGGGCCGGTCAGGGGGCCGGCGATGCCGATCTTGATGGTATCGGCGGCATTGGCGATGGAAACCGAGCCAAACAGAGCCAAAGAAACCGCTGCTCTGACTGCAATTTTGCTGAAGTTATGCATTGATTCGTCCCTTAATCAGTGAATTGTTTCGTTTTATGGGCATCATTCCGAGCCTGTATCCGGCGGGCCCGGTAATAGGTAAGGTTCTATCATTCCTCGCCAGGCAATAACAAGATGTTAAAGATACTAACCGGAGCGGGTCGGGTAGGGGTTTTATGAAACAAAAGCCCTGTTTAAGTTTCGTTTGTGGAATTTAATATCGTCAATGCCAATTAACATACTGACAACAAATTGTCATGGTGACAATTTTCAGAGTAAAAAACTGACGACATTTCGTTCTGCGTCTGCTCTCATTTTGACCAAAATTCGTTTGCGCAAATAGAAACGACCGCCTAGATTAGCCGAGATTGACAATTCACTGGCAGTGCCCGTTAAAACCAAGCCTTTATTCGGGAAATCTGCTACTGTTCCGCCTTTGTTATTCAGGAGACAGAGATGGCAACTATCAAGGATGTCGCCTCGCGCGCAGGCGTATCCATCTCCACCGTCTCACATGTACTCAATCACACCCGCCGGGTCAGCGAAGACGCGACCCAGAAGGTGCTTGAGGCGGTGGCAGAGCTGAACTACGCGCCCAACTCGGTGGCGCGCAGTCTCAAGATCAATTCGACCAAGACCATCGGCATGCTGGTGACCACCAGTGCCAACCCCTTCTTCGCGGAAGTGGTACAGGGAGTGGAAGCCTACTGCTTCGAGCAGGGTTACAGCCTGATCCTGTGCAACACCGAGAACCAGCCGCCCCGTCAGCAGCACTATCTGCGCATGCTGATGGAGAAGCGGGTGGATGGTCTGCTGGTGCTGGGGACCGACATCGATACCCAGTTCCGGGACATGCTGCGGATCCACAAGAATGTGCCGCAGGTGGTGCTGGACTGGGGCAACGAGTGTGATTTTGCCAACGTGATCAACGACAACGCCCGCATCGGCGCGCGTCTGGCGGTGAGCCATCTGCTGGAGCTGGGCCACCGGGAGATCGTCTGCATCACCGGCCATCTCGCCAAGCCCACCACCCAGCAGCGGCTGGACGGGGTGCGTGACGCCCTGGCCGAGCAGGGACTGACCCTGAAGGACGAGCAGATCTTCGAGGGGGATTACGAGAGCCAGAGCGGCTACGATGCCATGCAGCGCATCCTGGCACTCCAGCCGCGTCCCACCGCCGTCTTCGCCTTCGACGATCCCATGGCGATCGGTGCCATCTGCGCCGCCTGGGAAGCCGGGGTCAAGGTACCGGACGACATCTCCATGATCGGCTATGACGACATCGAGATGGCGCGCTTCTCCAGCCCGCCGCTGACCACCATCCGTCACCCCAAGGCCGAACTCGGCCTGCTGGCGGTGCAGCAGCTGGTGAGCCGGATCCGCAACAAGGAGCTGGAAGTGGAGTCCATGACGGTGCAGCCCGAGCTCATCGTGCGCAGCTCGGTCAAATCCCTGCGCTGACCCCACCCCGGTTGCCCCAGACCCCCTCCCTCGCGAGGGGGTTTTTGTTTTTGGGATTTATCGTCTGCTGCAGGACGGTCAGGCCTTGAGGCCGAGCCGCCGGGCGAGGCGGTGCAAATTGCCGCTGTCGAGTTCGAGAGCCCGGGCGGTGGCGGCCCAGTTGTCATTGTGGGCAGCCAGGGTGCGCTCGATCAGGGCGAGCTGGAAGGCGTCGGTGGCGGCGCGCAGTCCCAGGCCGGCGGGCAGAGGTGGCTGGATGGGCGTCACACTGGGGCTGGTGGACGGCGGGGCACCGTTTCCCAGCGTGAAGTGGTGGCTGGCGAGGCTGGGGGTCTGACTGCCCTGCTCGGCCCGCGCCAGCACGGCGGCGCGGTGGATGGCGTGTTCCAGCTCCCGCACGTTGCCCGGCCAGTCGTGGTGCTCGAGCAGTTGCAGGGCCTGGGGCTGGATGCGCAGCCGTTCCAGCCCCAGGCTGACCCGGCAGCGCTCGCAGAAGTAACCCGCCAGCAAGGGGATGTCGCCCGTGCGCTCCCGCAGGGCCGGGGCATGGATCGGGAACACGCTCAGCCGGTGATAGAGATCGGCCCGGAAGGCCCCCTCTACCACTGCCTGCTTCAGATCCCGGTTGGTGGCTGCCAGGATGCGCACGTTCACCTTGAGGGGAGTATCGTCGCCGATGCGCTGCAGATCGCCGTATTGCAGCACCCGCAGCAGCTTGGCCTGCAGCGCCAGGGAGAGTTCGCCGATCTCGTCCAGAAACAAGGTGCCCCTGTCCGCCAGTTCGAACTTGCCCGCCCGGTTGTGGATGGCGCCGGTGAAGGCCCCCTTCACATGCCCGAACAGTTCGCTCTCCGCCACCGATTCGGGCAGGGCGGCGCAGTTGAGGTAGACCAGGGGGTTCTCCGCCCGCTGGGAGCCCTGGTGCACCGCCTTAGCGATCAGCTCCTTGCCGACCCCCGTCTCCCCCAGGATCAGTACGTTCAGCTCCGAACTCGCCACCACTTCTATCTCGTGGCGCAACCTCGCCATGGCGGGGGACTGGCCGATCATCTCCGGCTGGCCCTGGCCGGCCTGCGGGCCCGGAGCGATGGGTTCGCTGCTCTGGCGGGCGAGCCGCTCCAGCAAGAGGGCGTTGCTGAGGGCCGCCGCCGCCAGGGCGCCCACCAGCCGCAGCTCCTCGTCGCTGATGTCGTCGAATTGGGTCGGGTTCATGCCGTCTATGGTCAGGGCGCCGATCAGCGTCTGATCCGCGAACAGGGGCAGGCCGACGCAGGCGTGCACCTTGAAGTCATCGTGATCCGGGATCAGGCCGTCATAGGGGTCGGGCAGCAAGCTGTCGGCGGGGAAGCGCACCACGTCGCCGGCGCGGGCGATGGCCTCCATGCGCGGATGATCCCGCAAGGCGAAACGGCGCCCCAGCACGTCCTGCATCAGGCCGTCGATGGCGAGCGGCACGAACTGCCCCCCTTCGTAGCGCAGCAGGGCCGAGGCATCGGAGTTCAGCAGGCTGCGCACGCTCTGGATCAGACGATGGAATCTGTCCTGATGGGAGATGCCGAGTTGCAGGTCGAGGGCGATGCGCGCCAGGCTGTCGGTCGAGATCACGGTAATTGTCCAAATGACAGTGTGTTTGTTGTTTTGACTATAATGATGATGTGTCTTAATGACAATCATGGATGTTGGTGTTGTTTAAAAACAATGAGTTACAAGTTGGCACGTCCGCTGCAATAGCCAGTTCAGTCGAACATACACTTTGCATTCAAGGAACAGCCAGATGAGCATTCACGTCAAGAACAACATCCACTGGGTCGGTCAACGGGATTGGGAAGTGCGCGACTTCCACGGCACCGAGTACAAGACCCACAAGGGCACCAGCTACAACAGCTACCTCATCCGTGAAGGGAAGAACGTGCTGATCGATACCGTCGATCACAAGTTCAGCCGCGAGTTCGTGCAGAACCTGGCCGCCGAGATCGATCTCGCCTCCATCGACTATGTGGTGATCAACCACGCCGAAGAGGATCACGCCGGCGCCCTGACCGAGCTGATGGCCCGCATCCCCGGCACCCCCATCTACTGCACCCACAACGCCATCGACTCCATCACCGGTCACCATCACCACCCGGAGTGGAACTTCCAGCCGGTCAAGACCGGTGACAGCCTGGATATCGGCAACGGCAAGCAGCTGGTGTTCATCGAGACTCCCATGCTGCACTGGCCCGACAGCATGATGACCTACATGACCGAGGACGCCGTGCTCTTCTCCAACGATGCCTTCGGTCAGCACTACTGCGACGAGCACCTGTTCAACGACGAGGTGGATCAGACCGAACTGATGGAGCAGTGCCAGCGCTACTACGCCAACATCCTCACCCCGTTCAGCCCCCTGGTGACCGCCAAGATCAAGGAGGTGCTGGGCTTCAACCTGCCGGTGAGCATGGTCGCCACCTCCCACGGCATCGTCTGGCGCGAGGATCCCACCCAGATCATCCTCAAATACCTGGAGTGGGCGGACAACTACCAGGAGGATCGCATCACCCTGTTCTACGACTCCATGTCCAACAACACCCGCATGATGGCCGATGCCATCGCCCAGGGGATCCACGAGGTGGACCCGGGCGTGGCGGTGAAGATCTACAACGTGGCCCGCCACGACAAGAACGAGATCCTGACCCAGGTGTTCCGCTCCAAGGGCATTCTGGTGGGCTCCTCCACCATGAACAACGTCATGATGCCCAAGGTGGCGGGCATGCTCGAAGAGATCACCGGCCTGCGCTTTAGAAACAAGCGTGCCGCCGCCTTCGGCAGCTACGGCTGGACCGGCGGTGCCGTGGATCGCATCCAGACCCGGCTGATGGACGCAGGCTTCGACATCAGCCTCTCCCTCAAGGCCAAGTGGCGCCCTGACGGTTCTGCCCTGGCTGAATGCCGCGAGCACGGCCGCCATATCGCTCGCCAGTGGGCGCTGCATCCCCTGGACGCGCCCCGCCCGATCACCACAACCCAGGCCGAAAAGGCACCGGCTCCCGCGATGGCGGCTGCGGTGACCCCGGCGCCGCAAGCCGCACCGGTGGCAGCAGAGTGGGATGACGACCAGGCCATGCTCTGCACCGTCTGCCAGTGGGTCTATGACCCGGCGTTGGGTGAGCCGGATCAGCTGGTGGCGCCGGGTACCCCCTGGGCCCAGGTGCCGGACTGCTTCCTCTGCCCGGGCTGCGGCATCGGCAAGGAGGTGTTCGAACCCTGCGCGGTGGAGGCCTGCGTATGAGCCCGCTTCCCAAGAGTGACGAGATAGTAGTGATCGGCAGCGGTTTCGCCGCCCAGCAGCTGGTCAAGAGCCTGCGCAAGCTCGACGGTGAGAGGCCCATCCGCCTCATCACCGCCGACGGTGGTGACGAGTACAACAAGCCCGATCTCAGCCATGTGGTGAGCCGGGATTGCAGCGCCGCCGCCATGACCCGGCTCTCCGGAGCCGAATTCGCCGAGCAGCAGCGCATCACGCTGCTGCCCCACAGCCCCGTGCTCGCCATCGACCCCGTTCGCCGTCTGGTGCAGACCGCCGCGGGGGAGCATCCCTACGGCAAGCTGGTGCTGGCCACGGGGGCCAGTGCGGTGCGTCCCGACATTCCGGGCAGCGACTACCTGGTCACCCTCAACAGCCAGCAGGAGTATGCCGCCGCCGAGGAGCGGATCCGCGGGGCCAACCGCATCCTGGTACTGGGCGCCGGCCTCATCGGCTGCGAGCTGGCGATGGACATGGCGAGCGCAGGGAAAGCGGTCACTCTGGTGGATATGGCTCCCAGCCCGCTCGCCAGCCTGCTGCCAGCGACCCTGAGTCAGCCGCTGCAGCAGGCGCTGCGCGCGCTGGGAGTGAGCCTGAAATTGGGGCAGGGCATCAGCGGGATCGACCCGCTGCCCGGTGAGGGCTGGCGAGTCACCCTGGATGACGGCCAGACCAGCTCGCAGGATCTGGTGATCGCCGCCATCGGCCTGCGCCCCAATCTTGCCCTGGCCGAGAATGCCGGACTCGAGGTGGGACGGGGCATTCGGGTCGATGACAGCCTGGGAACCAGCGATCCCCATATCTATGCCCTGGGGGATGGCATCGAATGGCGGGGTGAGCTGCTACCCTTCCTGCAGCCCATCGTGCTGGGGGCCAACGCCCTGGCCAAGACCCTGCTCGGCACCCCGACGGCGCTGACCCTGCCCCCCATGCTGGTGAAGGTGAAGACACCGCACTACCCGCTGCAACTGGCGGGCCGCACCCGGGGCGACGATCTCGCCTGGCAGTGCCGCTGGAACCACCTGGGTATGGTGGCCGAGGCCCGCGGTGCCGATGGAGAGCTGTGCGGTTTCGTGGTGGGAGGCGATCAGATGAGCGTTGCCTTCCCCCTGCTGCGCCAGCTGCCCCGTTGATTGTTCAATATGCCAAGGCCGGGATGACCCGGCCAGATTGAGGAGAATGACCATGTCCATGAAACTGATCCCGTCCCACTGGGTGGTGCGTCGCTCCACCCCCTTCTTCACCCGTGACAACGTGCCCGCCGCCCTGCTGACCCATCACAACACCGCCGCCGGGGTGTTCGGTCAGCTCTGCGTGATGGAGGGCAGCGTCACCTATCACGGCTTCGCCGACGAGCAGGCCGAGGAACCGGAGATAAGCCTGGTGATCCGGGCCGGGGAGTTCGCCACCAGCCCGCCCCAGTATTGGCACAGGGTCGAGTTGTCGGAGGATGCCCGCTTCAACATTCACTTCTGGGCCGAGCAGGCCGAATCGGATCAGCCGCTGTTCAATAGCCGAAAAGCATAGGGTTCAACAGCCGCCAATAACCGCGTTCGGCAGTCGCAAAGCGTGAGCGTGGGGCAGGGGGAGAAATCGCTCCCCCTGCCCATGCAGATCAAAATTGTCAATTCAGATGTTCGTTATCCTGCCCCCTCGATTCGGATGAGCACTGTGAGGGAAACATGAGCCTGTTGGAAGCCCTGACCATGACCACTGGTCTGGTCTATCTGATCCTGCTGCTATGGCAGCGTCGCCGTGGTTGGGGCTGGACGCTTTCCCTGTTGCTGGCCGCTGTCCTCTGGTTGCTGGCGGCGGACTCCGTGCTCTGGCTCGCGCTGGGGCTGGTCGCCACGGGGCTCGCTTTGTGGCGGCGCCATCAACCCCTGCCAATCCTGGCTTCCATGGATAGCCAGCGTCTTAGAACCACGACAAGGCAGTTGTTGCTGCTGTGCTGGGGATTGGTGGCGGTGCAATATGTCGTCCATATCGAGCGGCTCGGGCCGGGGATGACCCCCTGGTTGATGCGTCCGGACGTGGTGGACGGCTTCCTGCCCATTGCCGGCGGGCTCGGGTTGCGGGCCTGGCTGACTCAGGGGCTGGTGGATCCTCACCATCCGGCGGCTACCGTCACCGTGCTGGTGCTCTGTCTGTCGGCCCTGCTGCTGGGGCGGGCTTTCTGTGCCTGGTTCTGCCCCCTCGGGCTGGTGGGGGAGTGGCTGCACGGCCTGCGTGCGCGCCTGCTGCCGGGAGAGTGGACGCCGCCGCGCTGGCTGGATCTCGTCCTGCGCGGCCAGAAATTCCTGGTGCTGGCTTTCCTGCTGTTCATCGTGCTGATCGCGGTGCCGACCGCCGCCCTGCCAGGCTATCTCGCCAGTCCCTATCATCAGGCCGCCGACATGAAGATGGGGGCCTTCTTCTTCAACCTGACCCTGATCTCCGGCCTCTGCTTGGGCTGGGTGCTGCTGCTCACGGCGGCCTTCAGGCAGGGATTCTGCCGCTACCTCTGCCCCTATGGCGCCTGGCTGGCCCTGCTCGGGCTGCTCACGCCCCTGCGCATCCGCCGTGACCCGGCTCGTTGCCTGCGAAGCCAGGGTCACGACTGTGACAAGTGCAGCCGGGCCTGCCCGTCACGCATCCAGGTGCATCAGCTGATTGCGGTGCGAAGCCTGGAGTGCACCAGTTGTATGAGCTGCGTGGCCGCCTGCCCCAAGCGAGCCGATGCGCTCCACCTCGGCACCCGGCAACGCCGGCTCAGCCCGGCCTGGCTGTTGGCCCTGCTCTGCCTGTTGTTGCTGGTGCTGCCACTGCTCTCCCATGGCCTGCTGGATACCTGGGTCAGCCAGACTCCCTTGTCCGATCGCGCCTACCTGCTGCAGATGTTGCCCGGGTTGAGCCACTGACTGGACACTCGCCGCCCCAGGGGGCGGCGAGGAAGATCAGCGGCGCCGATAAAACTGTTAGCGTCATCCCAAATTGCTCATTTCATAATTGCCAATCAATTAACGTACACCATAATGGAGTACGTTAATTGAGCGTTATTCATTCCAACCAGATGAGCAAAAACATGGCTACCATGATCGCCTCACCGAAATGGTTCACCCTGGATCACAAGATCGCCTTCTTCTTCCCGCTGTAATATCCCGCGGTGTCTTTCATATTGCTGACAATATGATGGTCCGCACCCATCCCGATTTTAAATAGCATTCAAGCTTGCTCGCCAAATAGATTGGCGAGACGCTGACGTGCCCCTTTATCTCATTCATATATATCTGCCTGAATATTATTTCTGGTGGAGGGTGAGATTCATCCTGAATATTTAAATATGGATCTTCATATCATGGAAAACTTCAAGCATCTGCCCGAGCCGTTCCGCATCCGTGTCATCGAACCGGTCAAGCGCACCACCCGCGCCTACCGGGAGGAGGCGATCGTCCGCGCAGGCATGAACCCCTTCCTGCTGGACAGCGAGGACGTCTTCATCGACCTGCTGACCGACAGCGGCACAGGTGCCATCACCCAGGACATGCAGGCCGCCATGCTGCGCGGTGACGAGGCCTACAGCGGCAGCCGCAGCTACTACGCCCTGCAGCAGGCGGTGCAGGCCATCTTCGGGTATGCCCTCACCATCCCCACCCACCAGGGGCGCGGCGCCGAGCAGATCTACATTCCGGTGCTCATCAAGAAGCGGGAGCAGGAGAAGGGGCTGGATCGCAAGAAGATGGTGGCGCTCTCCAACTACTTCTTCGACACCACCCAGGGCCACACCCAGATCAACTGCTGCGTGGCCAAGAACGTCTACACCCAGGAGGCGTTCGATACCTCGGTCACCGCCGACTTCAAGGGCAACTTCGATCTGCTGAAACTGGAGGAGGCGATCCTGGAGGCGGGCCCGGCCAACGTGCCCTACATCGTCAGCACCATCACCTGCAACTCTGCCGGCGGCCAGCCGGTGTCGATTGCCAACCTCAAGGCGGTGTACGCGATCGCCCGCAAGTACGACATCCCGGTGATCATGGATTCGGCCCGCTTCGCGGAGAACGCCTACTTCATCCAGCAGCGCGAACCCGGCTACGCCGACTGGTCCATAGAGGCGATCACCCTGGAGTCCTACAAGTACGCGGACGGCCTCGCCATGTCCGCCAAGAAGGATGCCATGGTGCAGATGGGCGGCCTGCTCTGCTTCAAGGACGACAGCATGCTGGACGTCTACACCGAGTGCCGTACCCTGTGCGTGGTGCAGGAGGGCTTCCCGACCTACGGCGGCCTGGAAGGGGGCGCCATGGAGCGGCTCGCGGTGGGGCTGCGCGACGGCATGCGCCAGGACTGGCTGGCCTATCGCATCGGTCAGGTGCAGTACCTGGTGGATGGCCTCGAGGCCATCGGCGTGGTGTGCCAGCAGGCCGGGGGCCACGCGGCCTTCGTGGATGCGGGCAAGCTGCTGCCCCATATCCCGGCGGATCAGTTCCCGGCCCACGCCCTGGCGTGCGAGCTCTACAAGGTGGCCGGCATCCGGGCGGTGGAGATAGGCTCCCTGCTGCTGGGGCGCGACCCCGCCACCGGCAAGCAGCACCCCTGCCCGGCGGAGCTGCTGCGCCTGACCATCCCCCGCGCGACCTATACCCAAACCCACATGGACTTTGTCATCGAGGCCTTCGGCGAGGTGAAGAAGAATGCCAGCAACGTGAAGGGTCTGGACTTCATCTACGAACCGGCGGTATTGCGCCACTTCACCGCCAGGCTCAAAGAAGTCGACACTCAACAGAAAACGACCGCCAGCAAGAGCGAAAAATTAATAGAAGCATAACGAGTCAGGGGCACCCTATTGGGTGCCCCTTTTATTTCACAGCTCTGTGAATATTTGGGAGTAACACAAGATGACAGCCAAACCATCCGTTGCAGGAGGGGCCTGTATTATTGCCAGCGTGTGCGTCGGTGCCGGCATGCTTGGCCTGCCGAGTGCTGGCGCCGGTGCCTGGACCACATGGTCATCCCTGGCCATTATTCTGACCATGATAATAATGACTATTTCAGGCTGGATGTTGCTGGAGGCATTCAAGCGTTATGAGTTGAGCGCCTCTTTCAATTCGGTGACCAAGGATCTGCTCGGCCATAAAATAAATATCTTCAACAATATGACCGTCTATTTCGTCGGCGGCATTCTGCTCTACGCCTATATCACGTCGTCCGGCCTCATTTTGAGCGGCCTGTTCGACATCGGCAGCCAGCTTGCCTCCGTGTTGTTCGTGCTGGCGTTCTCCTGGTTTGTCTGGCATTCGACCCGGGCGGTGGATCGCATCTCGGTGGTGCTCATCGTCTTCATGGTGTTGAGCTTCGTGTTTGGGGTGTCGGGCCTGGCGGCCAAGATAGACACCGCCCTGCTGTTCAATAGCCTTGCCGAGGAGATGCGCCAGGCCCCCTACGCCCTGGCCATGCTGCCGGTGGCCCTCACCTCCTTCGGCTATCACCACTCGGTCGCCTCCATGCGGGCCTACTACGGGGAGGAGCACAAGGCGAAGCAGGCGATCCTCGGCGGCACCCTGATCGCGCTGGCGCTCTACCTGCTGTGGCTGCTCAGCATCTTCGGCAACCTGCCCCGCGGCGACTTTGGCCCCGTCATCGCCAAGGGCGGGGACGTGGATGTGCTGCTCAAGGCGCTGGCCTCGGTGGTCGAGTCCAGCCAGGTGTCCCAGGCCATCAACCTCTTCTCCATGGCGGCCATTCTCTCCTCTTTCATCGGGGTGGGGCTCGGGGTGTTCGACTATCTGGCGGACTTGTTCCAGTTCGACAACAGCCGCGCCGGTCGCACCAAGTCCTGGGCGGTAACCTTCCTGCCGCCCCTGTTGCTCTCGCTGCTATTCCCGTTTGGCTTCGTGGTCGCCATCGGCTACGCCGGTGCGGCCGCCACCGTCTGGGCCTGCATCATCCCCGCCCTGTTGGCGAAGAAGTCGCGGGAGAGCGAGGGGGGAGGGGTCGGCTTCCAGGCGCCGGGGGGGCAACCCATGGTGGTCGCCGTCATCGCCTTCGGGGTGCTGACCGCCATCTTCCACTTGTTGGCCATGGCGGGTCTGCTGCCCGTCTATGGGGGCTGAGTCGCCCCCCTCCCGTCATATCGAGAGGGCGCCAGCGGGCGCCCTTGCGTTGCCTCCTGCCCACTCCCCCTCTGGTGGAAAACCGCCTGCACCTCACTCTCTGCGTCCTTCGGGTTTGATACCCGGGGGCATGCAGGGTAAAGTCTCACCCTCAAAAATGGCGGCCCTGCTGCCATTTTGAGATCGGTAGCCAGCCTCAGCCACGTCTTGTCTCGCTGACGCAACAACAAGTGGCTGGGCGCCGATAGTACAGCTTCTGCCGTCGATACAGCAGCAAGCGGCTGGGCGTCGATAGTACAGCTTCTGCCGCTGACGCAGCAGCAAGTGGCTGGGCGCCGATAGTACAGCTTCTGCCGCCGATGTAGCAGCAAGCGGCTGGGCACCGATAGTACAGATGAGCGCGATCTTACGATGACAACCGGCGTAGCAGATGCAACGGTCCGCGGTCGCGACCAGATCAACAATCGTCTTTGGGGAAATAAATGGAACATAAACCATCGTTGGTGGGCGGGGCATGCATCATTGCCGGCGTCTGTGTCGGAGCCGGTATGCTGGGGCTGCCCAGTGCGGGAGCGGGCGCCTGGACCCTCTGGTCCATGCTCGCGGTGGCGCTGACCATGGTGGTGATGACGGTCTCCGGCTGGATGCTGCTGGAGTCCTACAGGGGCTATCCCCTGCGCGTCTCCTTCGATACCGTGACCCGGGATCTGCTGGGGAACAAGGTCAACGCCCTCAACAATCTGAGCGTTTACTTCGTGGGCGGCATTCTGCTCTACGCCTACATCACCTCGGCGGGCCTCATTATCGAGGGCATGACCGGGCTCGGCAGCAAGCTCTCCTCCATCCTCTTCACCCTGGTGTTCTCCCTGGTGGTGTGGCACTCCACCCGGGCGGTGGACCGCATCTCGATCTTGCTGGTGATCCTGATGGGGCTGAGCTTCGCCTTCGGTATCTCCGGCATGTCCATGAACATCCGCCTCGACCTGCTGCTGGATCGGGTCGGTAGCGAGAGTCACTATGCTCCCTATGCCCTGGTGATGCTGCCGGTGGCCCTCACCTCCTTCGGCTATCACCACTCCGTCTCCTCCATGCGCGCCTATTACGGCGAGGAGCGCCGCGCCAGCCGCGCCATCCTGGGGGGCACCGTCATCGCGCTCGCCTTCTACCTCGTCTGGCTGGCCAGCGTGTTTGGCAACCTGCCCCGCAGCGAGTTCGGCCCGGTGATCGCCGAGGGGGGCAACGTGGATGCCCTGCTCAAGGCGCTCGGCTCCGTCATCGAATCCAAGGCGGTGGCGAGCGCCCTCAACGCCTTCTCCATGGCGGCCATCCTCTCCTCCTTCATCGGGGTGGGGCTCGGGGTGTTCGACTATCTGGCGGACTTGTTCAAGTTCGACAACAGCCGGGGCGGCCGCGCCAAGTCCTGGGCCGCCACCTTCCTGCCGCCCCTGGTGCTCTCCCTGCTGTTCCCGTTCGGCTTCCTGGTGGCCATCGGCTACGCCGGTGCCGTCGCCACCCTCTGGACCTGCATCATTCCGCCCCTGCTGGCCTGGAAGGTACGGGCGGGCAAGGATCAGGGCGAAGGCTTCCGGGCGCCGGGCGGGGTGCTGATGATAGGCCTGATCATCCTGTTCGGGGTGCTGACCGCCGCCTTCCATCTGCTCAACATGGTGGGCTGGCTACCTGCCTACACCGGCTGAGACCGATGACCCCCGGCGTGTGTGCCGGAGAACAGCAAAGACGGTGCCTGCGGGCGCCGTCTTTGCTGGTACGCGTACTCGATCGCTGCGCGCTGAGCCTGACACCCGGCGGCCAACGCCTGCCGTGACAACATTTTGGGATCTGATTGATCCCCATCCTCCATGCCTTGACTATGCTTTGGTTCTCTTTTGAGCCTAAACAAGGAGCCGACCATGGCATGGACTATCGATGACTCTCAACAACGCATCCTCTACAACAAGGGCAAGCACGTGGCCGTGCCCCCTGCGGGCATGAGCAAGTATCACGAATGGCGACGGGAAATCGAGCGCGGCACCCACCCCAAGAATGCCGCCGACAAGGTGGGCGACATGCACTACGAGCAGCTCGCCGGGGTGAACAAGGGGATCTACACCATACGCCTCAGCCAGGAGCACAGGGTCGCTTTTACCCTCAACGGCACCCTGCAGCAGGTCAATGTCATCAGCATTGGCGGCCACTTTCCGCCGAGTTGAGTGACGGACGAGTCATCACGACGGCGCTCCGGCGCCGTTTTTTATGGGGACGTGGGGGCAGAGGGAGGCGCCAAGGTGGTGGTGCCACTCTCTTGCAGTGCCAGCTTCCGGTATCGTTCGATGACGCCCTCTTGCTTCATCTGTTTCAGCACGGCGGCGATAGGGCCGAGCATGCTCTGATGGCGCCGGTGCAGATAGACGAAAGAATCCGCCGTGATCATGACGCCGGCGGAGTAGATCCGTTGGTAGTCGACAGAGTGAACCACCAGATGTTGCAGAGCCTGGCGGGCAATCATGGACTGTTCTACGTAGATATCGCTGCGGCCCTTGAGCAGCTTGTTCATGCCCTGGGCCACGGTGCCGATGGTGGAGAGTCGTTCCCCGCTGACCACTTTGCCGAGTTCGATCTCCGGCAGTTTGGCTCCGCGCCTGTACTCCACCCGATAGGAGGTCGGTTGCAGGCTCTGCCATCCTGACAGCCGTATGTTCGGCAGAGCCGTGTAGACCTCGTAGGAGAGGGGGAAGTGAGACTCCGGCACTCGCAACAGGGCCTGGGTTTGGCTTTGGTAGATCGCCGGTCTGTGGATCTCGCCATCGACCTCTCCCCTGGCCGCCAGATAGGGAGCCCGTCCACCGGGATAGCCAAGATAGGTGAAGCGATAACCGAGGCGGGTAAAGGCATCGCGATAGATAAGTTCGAGCCAGCGCCCATACATGGACTCCTTGGTCTCGGTGGAACTCACCAGAGTGATCTGATCCGGTCCGCTGGCCCCCATGGCAAAGGGGGCCAGCAGTACCATCATCAGCATGAAACATCGCGATACAAATGCCATACCGGCTCCCTGAATGTCCGCCAGCCTACTCTGGCGCGACAGTTACCAGCCTAGCTCAGTGGTGAGGCGGAAACCTGATTGGTGCAAAGACGAGAGGGGTTATTGCAGCGTTTCGTGCTGTCATTATGGCTGCTGTAGTCAGGGTGATCGGCGATCTTGATACTGGGCAGCGGTAATGAATTGTCCAAATGTCTCGCACCAGACGATCACGCTGTTGTAATCGGCCGGGTTCACATCGGTCGGCAGCGGCACGATGAAGTTGTCGAAGGTCTTCACCGCGCCGACGTGCGCCATCCGACCCTTGAGGCGAGCAAAATCCGCCTCCGTTTCCACGAATTCCGGCGACAGATAGAGCTGATAGTCGGGTCCGGGCGCCAGCCTGCCCATCAGGCTGATGGCGGTGGGCCCGACGCTCACCCGGCCCTCTCCCCAGTGCAGCCGATCGCTGTCCTTGAGCTCTCGCTTGAAGGTGCCCTGATAGGTCGCCTGCGCCTGGCTGGCCGCCACCTGCTCGCCGCTCGGGCCGGGCGGTGCTATCAGGATCGGCAGCAGATAGATGCCGGCGGCAAAGCCCGCGCCCCCCACCAGCAGGTGAGTGGCCAGCAGCAGGGCGATTGTCTTGCGTTGCATGATGCCTCGCGCGTTGATGAAATGATGCCCCACCCTAACAGCGCAACGCCGCCATGCCCATCCCGGTCTGGGGGGCATGGCGGCATTCTCTGCGGCGAACGGGCCCGGACGAGCCGAGAGCGCATATGGGGGCTTACTGGATGCTGACCGACAGGGTGTGAGGCACCTGTTCGCCGCGGCGGGCGGAGGCGCGCATCTGGTAGACCTGGATCTGGTACTTGCCGGCGGCGGGCAGGGCGCCTTGCCACTTCTTGCCGACCGCGCCGGATCCCAATGCCTCGGCCTCACCGGGCACGGCCCCCGGCGCGAAGACGTTGAAGTTGGCATTGCTGCTGCCAGCGATGCTGATCGTCATGGTTTGGCCCGCCTTGGCGACCAGGGTGTAGTTGATGCTGTCGTAGCCCTTGAAGTTGCCCTTCATCTGGGCGCTGTGTGCCCCCTTGGCAAATTGCACCGGCACTGTGGTGACCTTGTCGGCCGCCTGGGCCCCGGCCACCAGCGTCATGGCCAGCAGGGCGGCCTGGATCGCTCTTTTCATTGTTGCACCTCGTGAGGAGGGCCCTGTCACTCTGGCAGAGCCACCCAGACAAGATAGGCCCAAATCGATGGGCTGCCTATGGGCGAGAGAGACGGGCACCCTGGTGCGGGCGGGGGAGGCCGTCTGGAGGGCATGGCTGAAGTGAAGGGGCCGGACGGCCCCTTCGGTGTGCCTGTGTCAGACCCCTGACTTGATGGCGGTCCAGATACGGGTGCGTGCCCGTTCTGCCTTGGCCGGCAGCGGCTTGAGCGGGAACAGGTGTGCCATCTGCGCGGCGGTGGGGACCAGATCCGGGTTGTCGCGGATCTCGGCCTTCACCAGCCCGATGCCATCCTTGTTGGGGTTGGGATAGCCGGTCTTGTCGCTGATGGGCGCAATGACCTTGGGTTGCAGCAGGAAGTTGATGAACTGGTAGGCTTCGTCGACATTGGGGGCATCCTTGGGGATGGCCAGCATGTCAAACCAGATGGGGGCCCCTTCCTTGGGTTGGCGCATCGCCACCTTGACCCCGTTGCCGGCATCCTTGGCGACGTTGCCGAACTGGTAGAAGCTGCCGGAGTAGCCCACGGCCACGCAGATATCGCCGCTGGCGATGTCGTTCATGTATTTGGACGAATGGAAGTAGCGGATATAGGGCCTGACAGAGAGCAGCAGCACCTTGGCTTTCTCGTAGTCAGCCGGGTTGGTGCTGTTGGGGGGCAAGCCCAGATAGTTCAAGGCGATGGGGATGATCTCGGCCGGCGAGTCGAGCAGGGTGATGCCGCACTTGGCCAGCTTGCTGGCGTACTCCTGCTTGAAGATGAGATCCCAGCTGTCCACCGGCGCCTGGTCACCGAGCGCCTCTTTTACCTTGTCGACGTTGTAACCCATGATCACGGTGCCATACATGTAGGGCACGGCGTGCTCGTTGCCGGGATCGTTTGTCTGCAGCAGTTGCATCAACTTGGGATCGAGGTGTTGCCAGTTGGGCAACTTGTCGCGATCGAGCTTGAGAAAGACCCCCGCCTGCACCTGCTTGGCCAGGAACATGTTGGACGGCACCACCACATCGTAGCCGGAGCGGCCGGCCAGCAGCTTGGACTCCAGCGCTTCGTTGGTATCGAAGACGTCATAGGTGAGCTTGATCCTGGTCTGGGCCTTGAAATCGGTCAGCGCCTGGTCGGTGATATAGTCTGACCAGTTGTAGACATGCAGCTCGCCACTCTTGGCCTGGGCGACGGGGGAGAGCAGTGTGCCAGCCAGCAGGCTGGCGGCATACAAACGGGTGAGTGTCTTCATGACAGTAATCTCCATGTTGCAAAAACGGTTGCAAATCAGCGTTGTTCAAACCCTTCCAGCACGTTCACGGCATTGATGCCGATGGCTTCCACCGCATAACCCCCCTCCATCACGAACAGCGTCGGCAGGTTCAGCGCCTGAATGCGCTTGCCCATTGTCAGGTAATCCGGGCTGGTCAGCTTGAAGCGCGAGATGGGATCCTGCTCGAAGGTGTCGACCCCGAGCGAGACCACGAGCACCTCGGGCTGATAGTCGTCGATGGCCTGGCAAGCCTGCTCCAGTGCCGCGCTCCAGACCGGCCAGTCGCTGCCGGCGGGCAGCGGCAGGTTGAGGTTGCAACCCTCTCCCGCACCGATCCCGGTTTCGTCGGCATAGCCAAGGAAGAAGGGGAACTCGATGGCCGGGTCGCCGTGGATCGAGACAAACAGCACGTCGCTGCGTTCATAGAAGACTGACTGGGTGCCGTTGCCGTGGTGATAGTCCACATCGAGGATGGCCACCTTGCGATAGCCCTGATCGATGAAGGCCTGCGCCGCGATGGCGGCATTGTTGAGATAGCAGTAGCCCCCCATCAGATCGGCGGCGGCATGGTGGCCGGGGGGACGGCACAGGGCAAAGGCACTGTTGGCACCGGACGTGATATGGTGCTGGGCGGTGAGTGCCACCTGGGCCGAGCTGTAGGCCGCCTGCCAGGTGCCGGCGGTGATGGGGACGCCGGCATCGAAGCTGTAGTAGCCAAACTGGCCATGCACGCTGTCCGGTTTCTGCTGGCGCAGGGTGCGGGTCGGCCAGGTGTAGGGCAGCAGATCCCCCTCCTGCCCGAGGGCCGCCCAGCGAGCCCAGGCGCCTTGCAGAAAGTCGAGCATCCCCTGATCGTGCACCCGAAGGATTGGCTCCAGTCCCCAATCCTGGGCTGGCTGTATGGGGCCGAGCTGGCGTGCCAGCAGGCGTTCGCGGATGAAATCGGCCCGCTCCGGCTTTTCGAAACAGGGCATCAACTGACCGTCGATCAGCTCGCATCTTCCGTGGTGCAGATGGTGATCATCGCTGTAGATGGTGAGCATTGCGGCTCTCCTTTTGCTGGGGTGACAGCACCATTGTTGGAGAGTGTTGCAAATATGTGAATGCTGGCTGCGGCCAAAAGGGGACAGATCAGGCCAATCTGGACGGCCTGATTGCCCTTTTTATGCGCACATCAATGGCGAAACTGGCTGGGGGGCACACCGCTCCACCGCTGGAAGGCGTGGCGGAAGCTGGCACTCTCGCTGAATCCCAGCTCTTCGGCGATCTGATAGATGGCGTGGCGTTTCTCCGCCAGCAACTGCTTGGCGCGCTCGAAGCGCAGATCGTCGAGCAGCTCCTGATAGTTGGTGCCCATCTCATAGAGGTGACGGCGCAGGGTGCGTGCGGAGCAGTGCATCTGCTCGGCCAGGGCCTCCAGCCGGGGCGGGGCCGAGAGCTGGGTGCCGAGCAGCTCGCGTACCCGGGCCAGCCAGCGCTGGCGGGTGTTGAATTCGGCGTTGAGTTTGCGGCAGCGCACCAGCATCTCGTTGTGGGTGACCGGGTTGGCCAGCGGCAGCCGCATTTTCAGGGCACGGGTGTCGATAGCAAAGGCATCCTGATCGCTGTCGTAGCGAATGTGGGGGCCGAAACTGGCGTGGTAGCTGTCGGCGTAGCTCGTCTCGGGCTGGCTGAACTCGGCGCGGCGTACCGGCAGCGGCTGGCCGACCAGATCGCTGCAGGTCTGGCGCAGCGACGCCAGGCACATCTCGATGTTGAAGCGCCGCAAGTCTTCACGCTGGCGGTAGTGACTGGCACAGATCCAGGCCAGATCGCCATTGATGCGCAGCTGCAGGTGGAAGTAGGTCCCGAGCAGAGAGGGGTAGGCAAACATCAACTGCAGCGCGTCGCCGAGGGTGGCGCTGGAGATGGCGGCATAGCCGAGCAGGCCATAGGCGGAGATATGCATGCGCTGTCCCAGCTGCAGGCCGAGATCCGGGTGGTGAGACAGGCCGTTGGCGCACACGGTCAGCTCCTGCTGGCGGGTGATGCGGGCGTCGTTGTTGTGCACGTCGGTCACATCGATAGCGCTGTGGGCCAGCAGGGCGGCGGTGATCCGCTCCTGCTGCTGGGGGGAAGCCTCCTCGCACAGGTAGTCGAGCGCCAGCGAGACCACGTGCAGGGTCGTCAGCTGTGATTCCAGCATGGCTAATTCCTTTATCCTTGATGGAAGTGATAACGGCACCACTGTATCTGGAAAGGTGGGCTGTGCACCAAGGATCCGTGCCTCAACGCGACCTTGTTGATGCATCTGGAAGAAAACGACGCCTTGCGGCGCCGTTTTTAATGTCACTCAACCCAATGACTGGAGCAGGGAGGTATCCGCCACTTGCAGGAACAGGTTGCGCAGGTTGTCGAGCTGCGCCGGCCGGTTGGCCTTGAGGGTCTTGCCGTCCAAACAGGTGGGTGGCCCAGCACCCTATCCTGTACCGCCTTGAACAAGGCGCTGTGGGCGCGATGGCAATCCGATACCATGTGGCTCTGGTCTTCTTTCATCACAGGAATGGAACATGCTGATCATCTTCAGTGGTTTGCCGGGCAGCGGAAAAAGCACCATAGCGCGGGCGCTGGCCCAGCGGCTGGGCGCCGTCTACCTGCGCATCGATACCATAGAGCAGGCCATTCGTGCCGCCGAGCAGGTGGATCACGAGATGGGGCCCGCCGGTTATTTCGTTGCCTATGGGCTGGCCAGAGAGAACCTGGCACTTGGCTCGATTGTCATCACGGATTCCGTTAATCCCATGCGGCTCACCCGGGATGCTTACCACGAGATCGCCCTCTCGGTCGGGGTGCCCTGTCTCGATGTCGAAGTGGTCTGCTCCAATCCGAAGCTGCACCGTGAGCGGGTCGAGAGCCGGACGACCGATATTACGGGATTTGCATTGCCGGATTGGCAGGCGGTGATCGACCGCGACTATGAACCCTGGGACAGTGAGCGTCTGGTGCTGGATAGCGCCACCCTGTCGGTCACCCAGAGCGTGGAAAAGATTGTCGCCGCGTTGGTAAAGCCGTTGTAGGTTCGATTGGCGCAGCCTAATCGGACGATCGAGAGGCTTTGATGGCGATTGTTGCCATGAAACAGGGGCAGCCAGCCGGAGGGGGAAACTCGGCTGGCTGTGATGGCGGGAGAATCGATTTACGCGAACGTCCGATTACGCCTGACGGCTAATCGAACCTACAAGCTATCTAAAGAAAGTATGTGATGAGTGACTTGTAACGTTGGTTTAGGTCTAGGTAGGTATCTCAACTTTTTGATAAAGTATTTTTTATTGTACTCTCTGAATTAATTGTTAGGGGATGTGATGGGTACGACTTGGCAAGATGTTGCATTGGAATCAGTTAAAATATTAGGGCCTGCAATAATAACAGCATTGGCTGCCTATTTTACAGCTAGGTTTCAGTTCAAGATTAAGGTGAAGGATCTTGTTGAAGCTAATAAATTCAAGGCTCATGAAAGGATATTTGATTTTCATAAGAACAAGTACGACTTGTTTGATGAGGCCATATTGAAAATCAATGAGGGCTTTGGTTTTTTTGCAGGTCTTTCTTTGTCTGAGAAAAATGAGGCTGGAGAAATAAAAATATTTGTTGCTAAGTATTTAAGCATTTATATTGAAACGGCCCCACTTGATTTAAAACAGTTAATAGTTGATTTTTCCAGTGTCGCAGATACACATGCTTTAGAATTTGAACGGTTGAATAGACAGCTATTAATAGCCGAAGATATTAAGATACCAAAAAACCAAGAAGAAATTAATGATGTCATTGTTAAGCTGCTAGTTATTTATGGCCTTGCTAACTATTGTAGGAAAATTCTAACTGAGAGAAAAATAGTTGGGTTTTTGATAAATATATAGGGGAATGATTATTAATATTTAATTTTATAGGCTCTTGGTTAATAGTTAAAAAACGGCGCCTCTCGGCGCCGTTTTTAATATCACTCAACCCAACCAAGATCACTGCAGCAGGGAGATATCCGCCACTTGCAGGAACAGGTTGCGCAGGTTGTTCAGCAGCGCCAGACGGTTGGCCTTGAGGGCCTCGTCGTCGGCCATCACCATCACCTCGTTGAAGAAGGTGTCGACCGGCTCGCGCAGGGCGGCCAGACGGGTGAGGGCGGCCTGGTAGTCGCCGGCGGCGAACAGCGGGGCCAGCTCGGCTTGCAGGGCTGCAACCTGGGTGGCCAGCGCCTTCTCGGCGGCGTCCTGCAACAGCTCAGTCTTGACCACGGTCGGGAGCTCGCCTTCCACCTTGGCAAGGATGTTGCTCACGCGCTTGTTGGCGGCGGCCAGGGCGAGGGCGGCATCCAGGCTGCGGAAGTGGCTGACGGCCTTGACGCGGCGATCGAAGTCGAGCGGACGGGTCGGGCGGCGGGCCAGCACGGCCAGCACCACGTCGGCACCGATGCCTTCGTCCTGATAGGCGGCGCGGAAGCGGCCCAGCATGAAGTCGACCACGTCGGTGACGACGGTCTTGTTGGTCAGCTTGTCACCGTAGACGCGAACAGCCTCTTCCACCAATTCCACCAGATCCAGATCCAGCTGCTTCTCGGTCATGATGCGCAGGGCACCGATGGCGGCGCGGCGCAGGGCGAACGGGTCTTTGTCACCCTTCGGCAGCATGCCGATGCCGAAGATACCGGCCAGGGTGTCGAGCTTGTCAGCCAGCGCCACGGCGCAGGCTTCCAGACCGGACGGCAGGGCATCACCGGCGAAGCGCGGCATGTACTGCTCGTTCAGAGCCACGGCCACCACTTCGTCTTCGCCGTCGTGACGGGCGTAGTGCATCCCCATCACCCCCTGGGTGCTGGCGAACTCACCGACCATGTTGGTCATCAGATCGCACTTGGAGAGCAGGCCGGCACGCTTGGCCTTGGCCACGTCGGCACCGATGCGCTCGGCGATAAAGCCGGCGACGGTCTCGATGCGCTCGACCTTGGCCTTGACGGTACCGAGCTGCTGCTGGAACAGCACGGTTTCGAGGCGCGGCAGGCGCGAGGCCAGGGTCTGCTTCAGATCGGTCTTGAAGAAGAACTCGGCGTCAGAGAGACGGGGACGAACCACCTTCTCGTTGCCGCTGATGATCTGGCTCGGGTCCTTGGACTCGATGTTGGTGACGAAGATGAATTTGGGCAGCAGTTTGCCGCTCTTGTCATAGACCGGGAAGTACTTCTGGTCACCCTTCATGGTGTGTACCAGCGCCTCGGCGGGCACGGCCAGGAACTTCTCTTCGAAGTTGGCGGTCAGCACCACCGGCCATTCGACCAGGGCGGTGACTTCTTCCAGCAGGGCGTCGTCCAGATCGGCGACCCCACCGAAGGCGGTGGCGGCCGCTTCGACATCGCTCTTGATCTTGGCCTTGCGGGCCATGAAATCGGCTACTACCTTGCCTTTTTCCAGCAGGATCTGCGGGTATTGGCCGGCTTTGTCGATGATGATCTCGCTCTCACCCATGAAGCGGTGGCCGCGGAGGGTGCGGGCGGAGTCGATACCCAGGATGGTGGCGGGCACCAGCTCGCCATCCAGCAGCAGGGTCACGGTGAACACCGGACGCACGAACTGGATGGTCTTGTCGCCCCAGCGCATCATCTTGGGGATAGGCAGCTTGGCCAATGCGGCAGCGACCAGATCACCCAGCAGCTCTTTGGCCGGGCGGCCTTCAACCTTGGCGTTGTGGACCAGCCACTCGCCCTTGTCGGTGACCAGACGCTCGGCCTGTTCGACCGTGATGCCGTTGCCACGGGCCCAGCCTTCGGCAGCCTTGGTCGGCTTGCCATCGGCATCGAACGCCTGGGAGACGGCCGGGCCGCGCTTCTCGACGCTCTTGCTCGGCTGATCGCTGGCCAGTTCGGATACTTTCAGTGCCAGACGGCGCGGGGAGGCGAACCACTCGACGCCGCCGAAGGCCAGATCGGCCTTGGTCAGCTCGGCCTTGAAGTTGTCGGCAAAGGCTTCGGCCAGGGAGCGCAGGGCCTTGGGGGGCAGCTCGGCGGTGCCGATCTCTACCAGAAATGTATGTTGTGCCATGTCCGTTCCTTAACCTTGCTTGTTCTCAGTGCGCTGACACATGGGGAAGCCCAGCGCCTCGCGGGAGGCGTAGTAGGCCTCGGCCACGGCCTTGGTCAGGGTGCGAATGCGCAGGATGTAGCGCTGACGCTCGGTGACCGAGATGGCCTTGCGGGCATCCAGCAGGTTGAAGGAGTGCGCGGCCTTGAGGATGCGCTCGTAGGCGGGCAGGGGCAGCGGTTTTTCCAGCCCGAGCAGGTGCTGGGCTTCCTTCTCGTACTGCTCGAAGCAGTGGAACAGGAAGTCCACGTCGGCGTGCTCGAAGTTGTAGGTGGACTGTTCCACCTCGTTCTGATGGAACACGTCGCCGTAGGTGGTCTTGCCCAGGGGGCCGTCGGACCACACCAGGTCATAGACGCTGTCCACGCCCTGGATGTACATGGCCAGACGCTCGAGACCGTAGGTGATCTCGCCGGTGACCGGCTTGCATTCGAGGCCGCCAACCTGCTGGAAGTAGGTGAACTGGGTCACTTCCATGCCGTTGAGCCACACTTCCCAGCCCAGACCCCAGGCACCCAGGGTCGGGTTTTCCCAGTTGTCTTCCACGAAGCGGATGTCGTGGATCTCGGGATCCATGCCCAGCTCTTTCAGGGAGCCGAGGTAGAGTTCCTGGATGTTGTCGGGGGACGGCTTGATGATCACCTGGAACTGGTAATAGTGCTGCAGGCGGTTCGGGTTCTCACCGTAGCGGCCGTCGGTGGGACGGCGGGACGGTTGCACGTAGGCGCAGGCGATGGGCTCCGGGCCCAGGGCGCGCAGGCAGGTCATGGGGTGGGAGGTACCGGCACCCACTTCCATATCCAGCGGCTGAATGATGGTACAGCCCTGGCGGGACCAATAGTCCTGCAGCTGCAGGATCAGGCCCTGAAAGGTTTTGACATCGAATTTTTGCATAGTGTTTTTCGCGCGAAGTGAAATCAGAGCAAGATTTGCTGAATGTGAACCGAAGGAGTATACCGTCTGGCATGGTCGGATAATAGGCGAAATTACAGGGGATTAGTGGGGGAATGCTGCATCCGGCCTGGTGGGGCCGGGGTGATGGCGGCATGATCTCATCGTCGAAATCCCGCCGAGAGGCGACGATTCAATCACAGGAGACAAAGAATGGAACTGCGCTGCGCCTGGGTGACCAAGGACCCGGAATACATCGAATATCATGACAAACAGTGGGGGCGGCCGGTACGCGATCCGCGAGAGCTGTTCGCCAAGCTCTGCCTCGACGGCCAGCAGGCGGGCCTCTCCTGGATCACCATTCTCAAACGCACCGACAGCTACTATCGCGCCTATGCGGATTTCGATCCCAACCTCATCGTGCGCTTCGATGAGCAGGATGTGGAGCGGTTGATGCAGGACACCGGCATCATCCGCAATCGCCTCAAGGTGCAGTCAGTCATCAAAAACGCCCGCGCCTATCTGGCGCTCGAGGCGCAGGGTATCGATTTTGCTGACTACCTGTGGGGCTTCGTCGGCGGCGCGCCCATCGTCAACCAGCGCCAGGGCAACGGCGACATTCCCGCCACCTCACCCGAATCCGACGCCATGGCCAAGGCGCTCAAGAAGCTGGGTTTCACCTTCGTCGGCAGCACCATCTGCTACGCCTTCATGCAGGCGGTGGGCATGGTGAACGATCATCTGGTGACCTGTCCCTGCCACGCCGAGTGTCAGCAGTCATAGGGCTCTCTTGCCTCTGGTACAGCCTGGATACAGCCTGAAGAGCCAAAATATCTCTTTTGATCGCACAGATGCCGTGCCCGTGTCGGGGTACTGAGTCGAGGAGTGTTTATGAAAAAGTCTGTATTGATGTTGCTGGCCACCACCACGCTGCTGGCCGCCGCCCTGCCCGCCCAGGCCACCGTTCAGGGTGAGCAGCGCCGCGAGGCGCGCGACGTTCGCCAGGAAACGCGCCAGGAGTCCCGCGAGCAGAAGCAGGAGTGCCGCGATGGCCTGGTGGGCAATGCCGATTGCCGTCAGGATCACCGTCATGACAAGCAGGAAGGGCGCCAGAAGGCCCGGGAAATCAAATACTGAGGTGAGGCTGGCTCGCCTGCCATGTCACCACGAGGGAGCCCTGCGCCCTCGTGGTGATTCTTGTTTTCGAGCGTCACACTCTGGCGCCCCTCTCGGGTAGAATGCCGGGCCATTGGCCAGAGTCATTCTTCTTCAGAGGTTGTCCCATGCATTTCAAGAAACTTGTTCCCGCCCTTGCACTGACCATCGCCATCACTGGCTGCACCACCAATCCCTACACCGGTGAATCCCAGACCTCCAAGGGAGCCTGGGGCGCGCTGGCCGGTGCCGCCACCGGTGCCGCCGTGGGCGCGCTCTCCTCCAGCAAGGGGGATCGCAAGAAGGGTATCCTGACCGGTGTGGCCGCTGGCGCCGCCCTGGGTGGCGGTATCGGTTACTACATGGATGTGCAGGAAGCCAAGTTGCGCGAGAAGCTGCAGGGCACCGGCGTCAGCGTGACCCGCAACGGCGATCAGCTGATCCTCAACATGCCGAACAATGTCACCTTCGACAGCTCCAGCGCCCAGCTGAAGGCGGCCGGTGCCAACACCCTGTCCGGTGTCGCCATGGTGGTCGCCGAGTTCGACAAGACCCGCCTGAATGTGGTCGGTCACACCGACAGCACCGGTTCCCGCGAGCTGAACATGAAGCTCTCCGCCCAGCGTGCCGACGCCGTCGCCGCCCAGCTGATCGGCCAGGGTGTCACCGGCAGCCGCATCTCCACCACCGGGGTGGGCCCGGATCAGCCGGTCGCCACCAACAGCACCGCCGAAGGCAAGGCCCAGAACCGTCGGGTAACCATCACCCTGACTCCGACCGCCTGATAACGCTGCGGTTCGTTCAAACAAAAAGGCCCCGCCAATCTGGCGGGGCCTTTTTCATGGGGACATGACCTGTGTTCTTTGCCCCCTTCTCCCCCTTGCGGGAGAAGGGTTGGGGATGAGGGGCTAACCCCGCCTCAGACAGCTGCGGTCAGCTGCACTTAGACCTTATAGCCCTCGTGGGCGAGACGGGCCAGCACGCAGGCTCGCACCGGGGCCGTGTTGGCGAGAGGATCCAGGCGGCGCGCTCGACTTATACGGCGGCGGTCAGCTGTACTTCGACCTTGTAGCCTTCGTGGGCGAGGCGGGCCTGCACGCAGGCTCGCACCGGGGCGGTGCCTGCCGGGATCCAGGCGTCCCACTGGGCGTTGAAGGCGGCGATGTCGCCAATGTCCTTGAGATAGATGTTGGCCATCAGGATCTTGTCGACCCCTGAGCCATTGGCTTCCAGCAGGCGTTGCAGGCTGGTCAGTACCTCGCGGGTCTGCTCATGGATGTCGGCTTCATCCGTGGCGGGCACTTCCACCACATAGAGGGTGCCGTTGTGAATGACGACATCTGACCAACGCTGGGTGGTACCGACTCGGGTAATGGCTGTCATGGGCTCTTCCTGCTGTGGGATCACTGACCCTTGCGGATCAGATAACGGTATGGGGCCTGCTCGGTTTCACTGGCGATCAGGGTGTGATCCATGAAGCGGCAGAAACTGGGGATGTCGCGGGTGGTGGAGGGATCGTCGGCACTGACCAGCAGGGTCTCGCCTTCGGCCATCAGCCGCACTTTTTTACGCACCATCATTACGGGCTCGGGACAACGAAGCCCAATTGCGTCCAACTCATGTGTCGCATCGCAGAATAAAGTACTCATTAATAATCAACCTTCAGCCGCACTTTCTTGCGCGTTATCGTCACGGGCTCGGGACAACGAAGCCCAATTGCGTCCAACTCATGAGTTGCGTCGCAGAATAAAGCACTCATCAATAATAAACCTTCAACCAATTCAGCTGCCAATGATACTCAAGGCGAAAAAATAATCAAATCGGGAGGCCATTTGGCAGCATATGTAACCAAAGTGTGATCTGGCTCTATTCACACCCCGCCCGATGAGTAATATAAAAATTGAACCATATTCAACAAGGAGGTGTGAATATGCAGGTCTCCTACGGCAGATTGCAAGCCTACGCAGGCATGGGGTTCTTGTCATTCGCGATGATAGTGCTGGGCAGCCCCATCGGAAACACCGGCACCTGGTTCGGGTCCATGGTGATGATAGGGTTGGGACTCTGGATAGAGCTCAGCGACTACTATGACGAGGATGAGGACGAAAACGATCGATCCTGACCCCAAGATGACGACTCAAAGGCGGACCCGGTCCGCCTTTGTCATTCCTGCTCCGCGCCGGTGCCGCTGCGGGTCGAACGCATGGCCCGCTCCAGTTGCAGCGCCGTCTGCTCGGGGTTGGCTCTGGGGTCGTTGAAGAAGCTGCTCAGTACATCCATGATCGCCTGGCGCATATTGGTGGGCACCGCCATCCCGTCCGACATGCTGGGCAGCAGGTTGCCATCCTGCTCCGCCTGCTGGAAGTCCTGGTATGAGCGGATGGCGCAGCGATCGAACTGGCGCATGTCAGGTTGGCTCAGCGCCGGGATCGAGCCCTTGACCCGGTTGAATTGAGCCTGGAACTCGGGCGTCATCAGCAACTGGGCCAGCTCTCCCTGAGCCTGCAACTGGGCGGGGTCCCGCTGCTTGAACATGGCGATGGAGTCCAGGTTGTAGCTGAACAGGCCCGCGCTGCCGGGGCTCGGCAGACACTCGATGTCTTCCCCCGGGCGATAGTTGCCGGCACTCAACTCCCCTTTCACCCAGTCCCCCATGATCTGCATGGCGGCACCGCCGCTCTCCAGCAGATTGGTGGCCTGATGCCACTTCAACCCGGCGTACTTCTCGGGTACGAAGTCGCGCAGCTGCTGGAAGCGGGTCAGTGCCCGCACCATCTCGGGGCCGGTGAGGGTGGCCGGATCCTGTTCCAGGAAGGCCTTGCGATAGAAGGCTTTGCCTCCTTCCCCCAGCACCACGGTTTCGAACAGCACGGTCAGCTGCCAGGGTTCATTGCCGATGGCGAGCGGTGTCACCCCCTTGGCCTTGAGCTGCTTGGCCACCGTCACGAACTGATCCCAGTCGGTGGGCGGGGTGAGCCCGAGCCGCTCGAAGACGGCGCGGTTGAGCCAGAGCCAGTTGATCCGGTGGATGCCGATGGGGACGGCCATCAGGGTGCCGTTGTGGCTGAGGGTATCCCGCACCATGGGCGGCATCTTGGGATACCAGCCGAGGTGTTCGGCCATGGGGCTGAGGTCGCGCAGGAAGCCGAGGCTGGCCCATTCATCCAGCTCATAGCCCTTGAGATTGGCCGCCTCCGGCGGGTTGGCCGCGAGCGCCCGGCTTTTCAGCACCGTCATGGCGCTCTTGCCACCGCCGCCCTGTACCGCGAAGTCGTTCCACTGGTTGCCGCGCTCGGCCCACTCTGACTTGAGCACCTCCACGGCCTTGGCTTCGCCACCTGAGGTCCACCAGTGCAGCACCTCCACTTGCGAAGCGTTGACAGGAAGGGAGAGCAGGGTGACGACGGCGAACGGGGACCACTTCATGATTACTGCCTTGGTAGGGAGAGAGTGGCCTGCAGGCCACCCTGGGGGCGATTTTCCAGCACCAGATCACCGCCATGGGCATGGGCGATGTTGCGGGCGATGCCAAGGCCAAGGCCGGTGCCCGAGGGGTCCGTGCTCAGCCGGTAATAGGGTTCGAAGATGCGTTCGAGTTGATCGTCCGGGAGGCCCTGCCCCTCATCCATGATGAACAGGATCAGCATCTCTTCGTCATCCATGATGATGATGCGCACCCGGTTGCCGTACTTGATGCCGTTGTCCACCAAGTTGCCGATGCAGCGCTTGAGCGCCAGCAGCTTGCCACGATAGGGCCACTTGCACTGCCCCTCGATGAAGAGCAGGTCCTCGTGCAGGTTCAAGGACTCCGCCATCTGCTCCAGCAGGGCGTTGACGTCGATCTGCTCGATGTTCTCGTGAATGTCGGTTTCTTTGACGGTCTGCAGTGCCCCCTTCACCATCAGTTCCAGTTCGTCCAGATCCTTGTTGAACTTGGCGATCTGCACCTCGTCGTCCAGCAGCTCGACCCGCAGCCGCAGCCGGGTGATGGGGGTCTTGAGATCGTGGGAAATGGAGCTGAACAGCCGCTCCCGATCGTCGATGAAGCGGCGGATGCGCTGCTGCATGATGTTGAAGGCGCGGGTGGCGGCGACGATCTCCGAGGCCCCTTCCTCCTTGAGAGCGGGCTGATCGATGTCCTTGCCAAGGTTGGCCGCCGCCTTGGCGAGCCGGCGCAGGGGCCGGGTCTGCCAGCGCACCAGCATGAAGGTGAAGAAGCAGAGGAAAACCGTCATCAGGGCGATGAAGCGCACCTGGTTGCTCGGCATCACGGTGTCGTCGAGGGTCATGTAGGGGGCGGGCAGCAAGGCCGCCAGATAGAGCCACTCCCCCGGTTCTATCTCGATCTGGGTCACCAGCACCGGCGGGTTGATGGGTTCAAGCGACAGGGTGTAGCGGGCCCAGGAGGAGGGCAAGTCCGCCAGCAGGGTGTCGTTGTTGAAGACGTGCAACTCCTCGGGGCGGGAGAAGTCCACCTTGATGGCCATGGCATCGGAGAGCTTGCGGCCCAGTACATCCTGCACCTCTTTCAGGACTAGCGTCTTGCGTTCGCTGTCCGGAATGGCGCTGATGTGGATCTCTTCTTCATTGAGGGAGACGAAGAAGCGGCTGCCCCCCATGTTGCGCAGCTGATCCAGCGCGATGTGGCGGTATTGCAGGGGCAGGGACTTGAAGAAGTTGACGGTGGAGGCCGCCGACAGCGCCAGGTTGCGGGTGGTGCTGAGCATGCCCTCCAGCTCCCGCTTCTGGATCTGCTGCATCCAGATGCCGGTGAGTATGGTCTGGGAGAGCAGGATGGCGAGCAGCAACAGCAGCAACATCCGCGACAGCAGGGAGCGGGGCACCAGGGCTTGCCAGAATCGCCGACCTCTCATGGGGTTTCGTACCTCTTGTCTGCCTGCATCGGGTCGCTACCGCGGAGTCTGCCTGTCATGGGGTCTGGTGCACCTGTAGTGGATCCCGCCGCGTCAGCGTGCGCTCAGGGGATCTCGTGGACTTCGGCGATCAGCATGTAGCCGCTGCCGCGAATTGTCTTGATGATGCGCGGGCTCTTGCCGTTGTCACCCAGCTTCTGGCGCAGGCGGCTGATCTGCACGTCGATGCCCCGTTCCATGGGCAGGCTCTCGCGGCCACGGGTGGCGTCCGAGATGGTGTCCCTGTCCAGCACCACGCCGGGCTGCTGCAAAAACATGCCGAGCAGCAGGGCGTCGCTGCCGGAGAGATCCAGCAGGCTGCCATCGTCGTGGGTCAGCTGGTGGCTCAGGGTGTCCAGAGTCCAGTCGGCGAAGCGCAGGCGGCGGCTCGGCTCCTTCTCTTTCTCCGGCTGGCGAAATTCGGCGCGGCGCAACAGCGCCTTGATGCGGGCCTGCAACTCGCGGGGGCTGAACGGCTTGGCGATGTAGTCATCTGCCCCGAGCTCGAGGCCGATCACCCGATCCGCCTCGTCGGAGGCCGCGGTCAGCATGATGATGGGCACCTGGGAGTCGCGGCGGATCTGCTGGCAGAGGGTAAAGCCGTCGTCGCCGGGCATCATGATGTCCAGAATGATCAGATCCGGGCTGTGCTGGGCGAGTTGCTTGCGCATCTCGTTGCCTTCGGCCGCGGTCAATACCTCGAAGCCCGCCCGGGTCAGGTATTCGTTGAGCAGCTCGCGGATCTCTTGGTCGTCGTCGACGATCAGCAGTTGTTTGCTCGTTGACATATGTATGTGCATCCACCCATTTTTTTGTGCAGATTGAACCTGTCGGGGGAGTAAAAAGCAAGCAAGGCCCCCTTCGAATGTGAAGTTATGGGCAATATAACCCCGGAATCGCGGATCTTCAGTGGCGGCAAGGAAAAAAGGCCGACCCAAACGGGACGGCCATGCGCAGATGCCGACGGCAGGAGCTACCCCGTGTGGTGGGCTCCACAGACTCGACAAAGGGCCGCAAGAGCGGCCCGAAAATTGACAAGACTAGCGTCCCTCGCAGGGGGACTGACGATGCCCGGCGCGACCGACCCGGTCGACGCAGGGCCTCTCGTTACACGCGCTCGAAGACGGTGGCGATACCCTGGCCCAGACCGATGCACATGGTCGCGACCCCCAGGGTGGCATCCTTCTCCTCCATCAGGTTGATCAAGGTGGTGGAGATGCGGGCACCGGAGCAGCCGAGCGGGTGACCCAGGGCGATGGCGCCGCCGTTCAGGTTCACCTTCTCGTCTACCTGATCCATCAGCCCCAGATCCTTGACGCAGGGCAGGGACTGGGCGGCGAATGCCTCGTTCAGTTCGAACAGGTCGATGTCAGCCACGGTCAGGCCGGCACGCTTGAGCGCCTTCTGGGTGGCGGGCACGGGGCCGTAGCCCATGATGGCGGCGTCGCAGCCGGCCACGGCCATGGAACGCACCTTGGCGCGCGGGGTCAGCCCCAGCGCCTTGGCTCTGTCCGCACTCATCAGCAGCATGGCGGCGGCGCCGTCGGACAGGGCCGAGGAGGTGCCGGCGGTGACGGTGCCGTTGACCGGATCGAACACAGGGCGCAGCTGGCTCAGGGTTTCGACCGTGGTCTCCGGGCGGATCACCTCGTCATAGTCGTAGAAGAAGCGGGCGCCGCTGGCGTCATGGCCTTCCAGCCCGACGATCTGCTTGGCGAAGCGTCCTTCCACGGTCGCGGCATGGGCGCGGCGATGGGAGCGAGCGGCGAACTCGTCCTGCTGCGCTCGGCTGATGCCGTGCAGCTTGCCGAGCAGCTCGGCGGTCAGCCCCATCATGCCGGAGGCCTTGGCCACGGATTTTGCCATGCCGGGGTGGAAGTCCACCCCGTGGCTCATGGGCACGTGGCCCATGTGTTCCACGCCGCCGATGATGAAGATGTCGCCGTCACCGACCTGGATGGCGCGGGAGGCATCGTGCAGCGCCTGCATGGAAGATCCACACAGGCGGTTGACGGTGACCGCACCGACCTGCTTCGGAATGCCGGCCAGCAGGGCGGCGTTGCGGGCGATGTTGAAGCCCTGCTCCAGGGTCTGCTGCACGCAGCCCCAGTAGATGTCCTCGATCTCGTTCGGATCGAGGTCGGGGTTGCGCAGCAGGATGGATTGCATCAGGTGCGCGGACAGGTCTTCTGCACGCACGTTGCGGAAGGCGCCGCCCTTGGACCGGCCCATGGGGGTCCGGATACAGTCGACAATGACTACGTCTTTCATGAATGGATCTCCTTTCCGCAATCAGTAGAAGGTTTTGCCCTGGACGGCCATCTCGCGCAACTTGTCGCTGACGCGATAGAGCGGGCCCAGGTCGGCATACTGGTCGGCCATGGCCACGTAGGTATCCAGACCTATGGTGTCCAGATAGCGGAACACGCCGCCGCGGAAGGGAGGGAAGCCCAGACCGTAGACCAGGGCGATGTCTGCTTCGGCCGGCGTCGCGATGATGCCCTCTTCCAGGCAGAGCACCACTTCGTTGATCATGGGGATCATCATGCGGGCGATGATGGCGTCCTTGTCGAAGGCTTGCTGCGCCTTGGCGATGGGAGCCAGCAGCTCGTAAGCGGCGGCGTCCGCCACCTTCTTCGGCTTGCCCTTCTTGTCCTGCTCGTAGGCGTAGAAGCCCTTGCCATTCTTCTGACCGAAGCGGCTCGCCTCGTACATCACGTCGATGGCGGTGCGACCGTCCTTGCTCATGCGCGCCGGGAAGCCCTGCGCCATGACGTCACCGGCATGGTGGCCGGTGTCGATGCCGACCACGTCCAGCAGGTAGGCGGGGCCCATGGGCCAGCCGAATTCTTTCTCCATCACCTTGTCGACGGCCACGAAATCGGCGCCATCGGCGACCAGCTTGGTGAAGCCGAAGAAGTAGGGGAACAGCACCCGGTTGACGAAGAAGCCCGGGCAGTCGTTGACCACGACCGGGGACTTGCCCATGGCGGCGGCGTAGGCCACCACGCGGTTGATGGTTTCACCCGAGGTCTGCTCGCCGCGGATGATCTCAACCAGGGGCATGCGGTGCACCGGATTGAAGAAGTGCATGCCGCAGAAGTTCTCGGGGCGCTTCAGGCCCTTGGCCAGCAGGGAGATGGGAATGGTGGAGGTGTTGCTGGCGAGGACGGCGTCATCGCCGATGATGCCTTCCACTTCGCCGAGCACGGCGGCCTTCACCTTGGGATTCTCCACCACGGCTTCGACCACCACATCCACGTGCTTGACGTTGTCGTAGCTCAGGGTCGGGGTGATGGCGGAGAGCACCTGGCCCATCTTGATGCCGTCGATGCGGCCCTTCTCGAGTTGGCCGTTGAGCAGCTTGGTGGCTTCACCCATGCCGAGTGCCAGCGCCTTCTCGTTGATGTCCTTCATCACCGCGGGTATGCCCTTGCTGGCGGACTGGTAGGCGATACCGCCCCCCATGATGCCGGCACCCAGCACGGCGGCGTGGCCGGTGGCCTTGCTCGCCTGCTTGGCGGCCTTCTTGGCCAGGGCCTTGATGTGCTGATCGTTGAGGAAGATGCCGACCAGGGCCTTGGCCACGTCGGTCTTGGCGAGTTTGATGAAGCCCTGCGCCTCGACGTTGAGGGCCTCGTCACGGCTCATGCCGGCGGCGGCCTCGACGGTTTTCACCGCCGTCATCGGAGCCGGGTAGTGCTTGCCCGCCACGGCGGCAACCATGCCGGCGGCGGTACTGAAGCTCATCATGGCTTCCAGCTTGGACAGGCGCAGCGGGGCCTTCTTGGCGGCACGGCGTTTTTGCCAGTCCAGCTTGCCCGCGATGGCATCCTTGATCATCTGCAGGGCGGCGCTCTGCAGGGCGGCGGGGGCGACCACGGCATCGACGGCGCCAACCTTGAGGGCGTCATCGGCACGGTAATCCTTGCCGGTGGTGATCCATTCCAGCGCATTGTCGGCGCCGATCACCCGCGGCAGGCGGACGGTACCGCCAAAGCCCGGCATGATGCCGAGTTTGGTCTCGGGCAGGCCAATCTTGGCGCTGGTGTCGGCCAGGCGGAAGTCGGTGGAGAGGATGGTCTCGCAGCCGCCGCCCAGGGCGTGGCCCTTGATGGCGGACAGGGTCGGCACCGGCAGATCTTCGATGGCGCTGAAGATGTCGTTGGCCTTTTTCAGCCAGCCGAGCAGATCTTCTTGCGGCAGATCGAAGAGCTCCAGGAATTCGGTGATGTCGGCGCCGACGATGAAGGCGTCTTTGCCGGAGGTGAGGATCAGACCTTTTAGTTCACGTTCTTGTTGTAATGTGGCGATCGCTTCGCTCAGCGAGAGCAGGGTAGCGCGATCCAGCTTGTTGACTGAACCCGGGGCATCAAACCTCAGTTCGGCAATGCCGTGTTCGAGGTAGCTGACCGACAGGGTTTCGCCTTGGTAGATCATGAGAGTGTCTCCTTGTTCCCACGTGGTGGGGGGCTTTGCTCCTTTCTCCCCAGCAGGGGGCGAGGCTCAATATTGATCCAAAGCGAGACAATTACAACACCTATTTAAAACATTCGTTTAACACTTTTGGTGTAAAAGCTCTTGTCCGGGGAGGAGGCAGAATAAAGGCGCCTCTGGGCGCCTTTCACGTGGGGTATCCGGGTCAGCTGGCCAGTTCAGGCCGGTCGCGATACTGGCTCAGCACCTCGGGATCGGCGAGGGCGTGGGTGTTGTTGACCGGCCTGTTGTGCACCACCTCGCGTACCGCCAGCTCCACTATCTTGCCGGACTTGGTGCGGGGGATGGCATCCACCTGCAGGATGCGGGCGGGGACGTGGCGCAGGGTGCAGTGCTCCCTGATCTGCTGGCGGATGCGCTCGCGCAGGGGGTCGTCCAGCTTGAGCCCAGTCCTGAGCTTGACGAACAGCACCACCCGCTCGTCCTGTTGCCACTGCTGGCCGATGACGATGCTCTCCTCGATCTCGTCGAGCTGCTCCACGTAGCGGTAGATCTCGCTGGTGCCGATACGCACGCCTCCCGGGTTGAGGGTGGCATCGGAGCGCCCGTAGAACAGGATGCCGTCATGGTCCGTCAGCTCGATCCAGTCACCGTGGCACCAGACGTTGTGGAAGCGTTCGAAATAGGCGGCGTGGTATTTGTCGCCCTTATCATCCCCCCAGAAATAGATGGGTTGGGCCGGGAAGGGCTTGGTGCAGACCAGCTCCCCCTTTTCCCCTTTCACCGCCTGACCCGCCTCGTTGAACACCTGAACCGCGAGGCCGAGGCCGCGTCCCTGGCTCTCGCCGCGATAGACGGGGCTGAGGGGGTTGCCGATGACGAAGCAGGAGCAGATATCCGTACCGCCTGACATGGAACTCAGCAGAACATCCTGCTTTATCCCTTGATATACGTAGTCGAATCCTTCAGGAGAAAGCACGGAACCAGTGCTGCAGAGGAGGCGCAGCCTGGGCAGCTCGTGGCTCTTGATGGGGGCATAGCCCTGCTTGTGCAGGGCATCCAGATACTTGGCCGAGGTACCAAACAGGGCGACCTCTTCGTCGCGGGCGAGATCCCAGAGTGCGTTGCCATCCGGATAGAAGGGGGAGCCGTCATAGAGCACCAGGGTGGCGCCGGAGGCCAGGGCGCTCACCAGCCAGTTCCACATCATCCAGCCGCAGGTGGTGAAGTAGAAGACCCGCTCCCCCGGCTTGATGTCGCAGTGCAGCTGGTGTTCTTTCAGGTGCTGCAGCAAGGTGCCGCCGATGCCGTGCACGATGCACTTGGGTTTGCCCGTGGTGCCGGACGAATAGAGGATGTAGAGAGGGTCGTTGAAGCCCATGGACTCGAACCGCAGGGTTGCGTCTGTCTGGCTTGCCAGGATCTGGCCCCACTCCTGACCGAGTTGCAAGGAATTGCCGAGCAGGGGGATCATGACCGTCTGCTCGATGCTGTCGATCTGGGCGACCACGCCGGCGACCTTGGCCTGGATGTCGATGGCCTTGCCGCCGTAACGATAACCATCCACCGCGAACAACACGCGGGGCTTCGTCTGGCCGAAGCGCTCCACCACGCTGGCCTCGCCAAAGTCCGGGCTGGTGGAAGTCCAGACCGCCCCCAGACTGGTGGTGGCCAGCATGGCGATCACTGTCTCGGGGATATTGGGCAGATAGGCGGCCACCACGTCACCGCGGCCTATGCCCTGGCTGCGCAGCCACTGGCTCAGACGGGCAACCTGTTCCCCCAGCTCGGCCCAGCTCAGCGTCCGGCTCTCGCCGCCTTCTATGCGGGAGATGATGGCCGGGCTTTCGTCATGGCGGCGCAGCAGGTTCTCGGCGAAGTTGAGGCGACTGTCCGGGAACCAGCGGGCGCGCTGCATCTCCTGGCGGTTTTCCGCCACTATGTCTCCCAGCTCACCCTTGACGCCACAGTGCTGCCAGACCAGCGGCCAGAAGCGGGTGGTCTTCTCCACCGACCATTGATAGAGGTCGGCATAGCTGCGCAGCTGCAGATCGTGGAAGTGGTTGACCTCGGCCATGAACTGATGAAGGTTGGAGTGTTGCATCCTGTCCTGATCCGGCTGCCACAGACAAAGGTTTTGCATGAGTCGTTCCTGACGGCTGATTTCTACTGTCTGGAGGCAGTGTATTGAATTGTTCTCAATTTGTTAATGCCTGGTTTTTGCTTCATAACAAAACCCTGTAACCTATGCGTTACCTCACGAAGGGAAAGCTTGACGGCTCGAGCCTTGATCCGCTTGATGTTATGCTGATCCCACATTTGCCCGGAGCAGGACGCCATGAGCAGTTACAGCCAACTTTTTGCCCAGCATCTCGATACCCTGCAGCAGCGCACCCGCGACATCTTGCAACAGCAGGGACTGGGTGGCCTGGCCATTCACTCGGGCCAGACCCATCGCATCTTCCTCGACGATCAGGACTATCCCTTCAAGGTCAATCCGCAGTTCAAGGCCTGGCTGCCCGTGCTGGACAACCCCCATTGCTGGTTGCTGGTGGATGGGGTGAACAAGCCGGTGCTGCTGTTCTACCGGCCGGTGGACTTCTGGCACAAGGTGGCGGACTTGCCCACTGCGTTCTGGGTCGACTTCTTTGACATCCGCTTCCTGACCAGGCCGGAGCAGGTCGCCGATCACCTGCCTGCCAACAAGCAGGAGTGGGCCTATCTGGGGGGACACCTCGAGGTGGCCGAACTGCTGGGGCTGGGTCATCCCAATCCCGAAGCCGTACTCAACTACCTGCACTATCACAGGGCCTACAAGACAGCCTATGAACTCGAATGCCTGCGCGATGCGAACCGCATCGGTGTGCGTGGACACATCGCCGCCAAGGAGTCCTTCATGGCGGGGGCGAGCGAGTTCGAGATCAACCTGGCTTACATGAAGGCGGTGGGGCAGGGGGCCAACGAGGCACCCTATGGCAATATCATCGCCATCAACCGCAATGCGGCCATCCTGCACTACACCCACCTCTCCACCCAGCGGATCCCGGATGCGGAGCGCTACTCCTTCCTGATCGACGCCGGGGTGGACTATCAAGGCTACGCCTCCGACATTACCCGCACCTGGGCCTGGCGCCGTGGCGAGTTTGCCGACCTCATCGCCGCGCTGGATGCCCAGCAGCAGGAGATCATCGGCGAGATAAAGCCGGGTCGTCGCTACAGCGAGTTGCATCTGCAGATGCACCACAGACTGGCGCGCCTGCTGCAATCGGTTGAACTGGTGGACATGTCGGTGGACGAGATGATCCATACCGGCGTCACCAATGTCTTCTTCCCCCATGGGCTGGGTCACTTCCTCGGCCTGCAGGTGCACGATGCCGGTGGCTTCATGCAGGATGAGCGCGGCACTCACCTGTCCGCTCCCGAGCAGTTCCCCTATCTGCGTTGCACCCGGGTGATGGAAGTGGGCCAGGTGTTCACCATCGAGCCCGGTCTCTATTTCATCGACAGCCTGCTGGAGCCGCTGCGCCAGGGTGAGCAGGGCAAGCGCATCAACTGGAACAAGGTGGAGGCACTGCGCCCCTACGGCGGCATCCGCATCGAGGACAACGTGGTGCTGCACGGGGACGGGGTGGAGAACCTCACCCGGCAAGCGGGGCTCTGATGGCGGCAGCCTATGCCATTCCGGCGGCGCCACTGGAGCTGAGCGAGGAGATCAAGAAGAGCCGCTTCATCACCCTGATTGCGCACAAGGCGACGGTGGACGAGGCCAAAGCCTGGGTAGGAGAGATCAAGCGGCAACATCCGACGGCCCGGCATCATTGCTGGGCCTTTGTCGCAGGGGCGCCGCACGATAGCCAGGTTTACGGCTTCAGCGATGACGGCGAACCTTCTGGCACGGCGGGCAAGCCCATGCTGGCCCAGCTGATGGGTTCCGGCATCGGCGAGATAGCGGCCGTGGTAGTGCGTTATTACGGTGGCGTGCTGCTCGGTACCGGCGGCCTGGTCAAAGCCTATGGGGGCGGTGTCGGCGCCGCCTTGAAAGTGCTGGTGACCGAGCAAAAGCGGCTGCAACGCCCTTCCCTCATCCAATGTGACTACGGCGACATGGGCACGGTGGAAGCGCTGATCAGTGTCCGTCAGGGGCACCTGCTGACGGCGGATTATGGCCAGCGGGTCAGTCTCCAGGTGGCCTGGGATGACGAGATCTGGGCTCAGGTGGCTCAGGAATTGACCGACAGAACCCACGGCCGGGTATCACTTCGTCCCTTAGATGGCTAGAATCCATCGCTCTTTTAGTCCGAAAAGGGAGCCGAAATGCAGATCCTGAGCATCATTCGTATCGTGGGCCTTCTGGTTGCGCTGTTCAGCTCAACCATGTTGTTGCCTGCGATGGTGGCGTTTGGGTATCGTGATGGCGGTGGTGCCGAGTTCGTCAACGCCTTCTTCATCGCCCTGCTGTTGGGCGCCATGCTCTGGTTCCCCAACCGTCATCAGAAGAAAGACCTGAGATCCAAGGAAGGCTTCCTCATCGTGGTGCTGTTCTGGGTGGTGCTGGGCAGCGTGGGGGCCTTGCCCTTCCTGCTCGGCGAGGTGCCCGGTATGACGGTCTCGGAGGCGTTCTTCGAGTCGTTCTCCGGCCTGACGACAACGGGGGCGACCGTGCTGACGGAGCTGGACAACCTGCCCAAGGCCTTCCTCTTCTATCGTCAGCTGCTGCAGTGGCTGGGGGGCATGGGGATCATCGTGCTGGCGGTCGCCATACTGCCGCTGCTTGGCATCGGGGGCATGCAGCTCTATCGCGCCGAGATCCCGGGGCCGGTCAAGGACAACAAGGTCACCCCGCGCATCGCCGAGACCGCCAAGGCGCTCTGGTTCATCTATCTGCTGCTCACCTCTCTTTGCGCCCTGGCGTACTGGATGGCGGGCATGACCCTGTTCGATGCCATCTGCCACTCCTTCTCCACCCTGTCGGTGGGAGGCTTCTCGACCCATGACGCCAGCATTGGCTTCTTCAACAGTCCGGCCATCAACCTGATCACCGTGGTGTTCCTGCTGCTGGCGAGCGTCAACTTCGCCCTGCACTTCATGGTGTTTGCCCACAAGCCGGTGCGGCTGAGCAGCTATCTGCGCGACTCCGAGCTCAAGGTGTTCCTGGGGATCCAGGGTGTGCTGGTACTCATCTGCTTCATATCCCTGCTGTTCCACGGCCACTACGCCACCTGGCAGGAGGCGCTCAATCACGGCCTGTTCCAGGCGGTGTCGCTGGGTACCACCACGGGCTACAGCACGACCAGCTATGCGGACTGGCCCTCCTTCCTGCCCATGTTGCTGATGTTTTCTGCCTTCATCGGCTGCTGCGCCGGCAGCACGGGTGGCGGCATCAAGGTGATGCGCTTCATGATCCTGTTCCTGCAGGGGATGCGCGAGCTCAAACGCCTGGTGCACCCGCGCGCCATTTACACCCTGAAACTGGGGCGCCGTGCCGTGCCTGAGCGGATTGTCGAAGCGGTGTGGGGCTACTTCGCCACTTATATCATCCTGTTCTTCATCTTCATGCTGCTGCTGTTGATGACGGGATTGAACGAGGTGACCGCTTTCTCCGCCGTGGCCGCTGCTTTTACCAACGTGGGGCCCGGTCTGGGGGAAGTGTCAGCCAACTTTGGCAATATCTCGGCCACTGCCCAGTGGATATTGATCGTGGCCATGTTGTTTGGCCGATTGGAAATTTTCACGCTTCTGGTACTGTTTACTCCAGCATTCTGGCGTAGTTGAGGTAGGTATGGACAAGATTTTGGTGCTTTATTCTTCTCGGGACGGGCAAACGCGGAAAATCGTGGATGCCATGCTGGAGGAGAAACCAGGGTGTGAGGTGGTGATGCATGACTTGCATACTCTGCCCAAGTGTAACCTCAGCAAGTATGCCAAGGTGCTGATCGGCGCCTCCATCCGTTACGGCAATTTCCATCCCAGCTTGCTGAGCTTCATCCATGCCCATCATGAGCAGCTGGAGGTGGCCAATGCGGCTTTCTTCTGTGTCAATCTGACGGCCCGCAAGCCCGAGAAACAGACGCCGCAGACCAATGCCTATATGAAGAAGTTCCTGCGTCTCTCCCCCTGGAAGCCGAAGACTCAGGGCGTGTTCGCCGGGGCGCTGCAATACTCACGCTATAACTGGTGGCAGACCCGCATTATCCAGCTGATCATGAAAATCACCGGTGGCAGTACCGATACCAGCCAGAATATCGAGTTCACCGATTGGGAGAAGGTACGTGCCTTTGCCCGCGAGTTCTGGTCAAAAAGATAGCAAAATGGCACTTTCATTGCCCGAGGCCCCGCTGATGCGGGGCTTTTTGTTGGATAAATAAGCACTCGAAGGCTCAAAGTAAGAAAAAGGAATGTTTTTGCATATTTTCCCTTGTCATCCCGGCGCGGCTCCCTATAATGCGCCCCTACCAGCACGGCGGTCCACGCCAACCTGATAAGCTCGCTTCCTCTGGAAGCCAGCGCCGAAAGAAAAGCGAAAACAAGCGCTTGACTTTCGAAGTGAGGTCGGTATTATACGCCACCTCAGCGCGACAAGCGCCACGCTCTTTAACAATTTGAATCAAGCAATCTGTGTGGGCACTCACAGCATCGAGCATC
>NZ_JBSTYK010000016.1:0-91393 GCF_054052485.1 Aeromonas intestinalis | reverse complement strand
AGCTGGATCACCAGGGCAGCGAGTCACTGGATCTGCCGCTCACCGTGACCCTGAGCGACAAGGACGGGGACAGCGTCTCCACCGACTTGCCCCTCACCGTGAAGGATGGTCATGCACCCGGCTTCGTGGCAGGTACCGGAGTCAATCTGGATGAGCGCGCGCTCGATGGCAGCAATACCTTGACTGGCACCGGCCACTTCGTGGTAGATGCGGGCTCGGATCGGGTGCAGGAGGTGTCGTTTGCCGACATCAGCCAGCAGCCAGCCTTGACCGCCCTCGGCAAGCCGGTGATCTATGAGCTGGTGGATGGGGATCCCAGCATCCCGGGCAACCAGATCCTCAAGGGCTACGTGATGGTCGATGGCCAGCGGGTCGAGGTGCTGCAGGTCGAGATCAGCGGCAACCTGAACAACGCCGCCAGCAATGGCTTCGATTACAAGGTGACCTTGTATCAAGGGGTGGATCAGAGTAACGGGGCCAGCAAGGAGCTGCCGTTCCAGATCAACGTGGTGGACCACGACAAGGGGGCTGGCAACAACGACAGCACCAGTGGCACCCTCAATATCACCATCGCGGAAGGGGACAAACCGACCCTGAGCCTCACCGGGGTGACCCTGTCTGAGGGTCGCTTCGATGGCGCCGCGAGCAACCAGACCGGCGACGATCAACACGCAAGCGGCACCCTGACCATCAAGGCGGACTCCGATCCCGTGGTGGATGTGCGGTTGACCCTCTCTGGCCAGGTGGTCGATGCCAGCGGCAACCCCATCACCCACAACGGCGAGACGCTCACCTGGCAGGAAGTGCCGGGCAGCAACGGCCACAGCTTCCAGGCGGTGACGGCAAGCGGCACCCTGGTGTTGACGGTGACCCTGCCGAACGTACCGGGTCGCATCGAGGCCCAGACCGAGGCGCACCTTGGCTACGACATCACGGTACACACCAACCTGGACCACGGGGCGAGTGACAACCTGAACCTGACCCTGCCGGTACAGGTGACCGACAGTGACGGCTCGGTGGTGACCGGTAGCACGACGGCGGTGATCACCGATGCGGCCGATCCGGTGATCGAGTCCATCGGCGCTGTCACCGTCAAGGAGTCAGATCTCAATGGCGGCAGTGGCCAACATGGCGGTACCAGCCCAGCAGGCACGGGAGAGATTGCCCAGGGCCAGGTGGTCATTCATGCCGGCAGTGACAGGGTCGCAGCCCTGCAGCTGGATGTGGCGCGCTTCAATGCGCTCAACCAGCTCACCTCGGGCGGCAAGCCGGTCACCATCAGCGCCGATGCCCAGCCGGGCGTCTATCTCGGCAAAGACAGCGCAGGCAAGCTCATCTTCAAGCTGACGCTGGATGTCTCGGGTCGCTATACCTTCGAGCTCACGGGCAACCTGGACCACAGCGCCCAGGGCAAGGATCTGCTCGATATCCAGCTGCCATTGCAGGCCCTGGATCATGACGGGGATCTCAGCGCCGAAGTGATAGGTCACGTCAGTGTGCAGGACGATGTCCCCGTGGCGGTGGATGCCAGCAAGACCCTGAATGAAGGGGCCAGGGTCAGTGGTGATCTGCTGACCACGGCCCACGAAGGGGCGGACGACGCCGTGGTGAGGTCGGTCACCATCAATGGCACCGAGCATCCCATCGCCGCCAGCGGCAATACCAGCATTGCGGTCACCGATGGCTCGGGACAAGTCATCGGCACCCTGGTGATCAATGCCGAGGGCAATTACACCTTCACCGCAAAATCAGGTGTCGATCACAGCAACAACACCCTGGTACAGCAAATAGAGTTCCATCTGGTGGATGGGGACGGGGACACCGATGATGGCACCCTGACTCTGACCATCAAGGATGAGGCGGGCAAACTCACCGTTAACGCCGTCACCGGTCATGAAGATGCGGGGGCGGGGGATCCGACCCATGGCATCCCCATCAACATGCAACTCGATATTGGCGACTACGACCGTGGCGAGCATGTCGAGCAATTCCTGATCCAGGCACCCGCCAACGCCCACGGCACCTTCTACTACAACGGGGTGGCGCTCACCACCACGGCCGATGGCAAGTGGTTCATCGTGCCGCCTGCCGCCATGGTTACCACGGACAACGAGCACTATCAGACACAGGGCCTGACCTTTGTCCCCGACCACGACTATTCGAGCTACAACGATGGTGGCAATCCCCTGCGCTTCCCTGTCCAGGTGCAGGTTGGGGTCACCGAGGGAGCCAATCCACCCGTGCTCTCCGGCAACCTGGATATCACGGTGCAGGGTATCGCCGACAAGCCTGTCTGGGAGAGTACCAATACCCACCAGCACTACAACACGGACGAGGACAGCAATGGCATCGCCCTCAATATCAAGGCGGCGGTGACCGATACCGATGGATCCGAAACCCTGAGCTACCAGATCAAGTGGGAATCCGGCCAGGGTACTCTGACCCTCAATGGCAAGACGCTCATCCCGGATGGCAACGGCATCTATACCGTCAGTGGTGGTGACATCAACAAGATCACCGTGGTGCCCGGCAAGGACTACAGCGGGGACATCAAGCTGACGGTGACGCCGGTGAGCACCGAGAAGAGCCCGGTGGTGAGCGGGCAGGAGACGGCCCTCGGCGACCCCATCGAACTGGTTGTCAACGTCAACCCGCTGGCGGATGACGCCAAACTCACCGTGCGCGAGATCCAGGGCAAGGAAGACACCCTGCTGGATCTGGGCAGCAAGATAGTGCTGGCCCATCTGGGAGACACCACGGACGGCTCCGAGCAGATGTTTGTGCGCATCAGCGGCCTGCCCGCCGGTGCCACCCTGCTGCTCGGTGGCGTGGCCGTGACCATGGATGCGAACGGCTATTACGAGGTGCCCTACGACCGCATCGGCGAATTGCAACTGATGCCGCCGAAAAACAGCAACGTGGACTTCGATCTCACCATCAAGGGGGTGGTGAAGGACACCGCCACCCTGACCGATGCCAATGGTCAGACCCACACCGTGGTCAACGAGAAGGAGACCGGCTCCCAGAACCTGCACGTGGATCTGGTAGGGGTGGTGGATGAGCCGCATTTCAACCTGGACAGCACCGGCTGGACGCAGGATGCGACCGGTAATGGTTACACCATCACCATCGCGGAAGATGGCCGTGCTCCCCTCGATTTCAGATTGGAGTCGGGGGAAAAGGTGGACACCCCGCTGGACAACTCCGAAACCCTCAACCTGGTGCTGGAAGGTTTGCCGGAAGGGGCCAAGGTGTTCGATGGCAATGGCAACGAGCTGACCCTGACCTTCGCCGGTCTGGATGCCAACGGCAAGCCCATCTATCAGGTCAATGTGTCGGATCTCGGCAACCTGCAGATCCAGCCGCCGCCCAACAGCACCGCCGATATCCACCTCATCGGCCACGTGGTGGTGACCGAGAATGACGGGGATCACAAGAGCTTCGACGTGCCCCTCACCATCAAGGTGGAACCGGAGATCGACGCAGGCGATTACGCCAAGACCAGCCATGGTTTCGAGGACGAGTTCGTGGTGCTCGACTGGCATCCGACGCTGACCGATGGCGCCGAACAGGTGACCCACCTCAGTCTTTCCGGCATCGAACCCGGCTACGAGATCTGGATAAGCGTGGGCGGGGCCGAAACCCAGCTCAGCGTGAACGGTGGTGTCGTGGACTTGAGCGATGCGGATCTGCAGAGTCTGCTGAGTGGCGGCCAACTGCTGGTGCGGGCACCGGAAGACAGTGACAAGGACACCAATATCCAGAGTCACGTGACCGTGACCCAGCATGATGTGGACTCCAGCGCCACGGCCACCAAAGTGATCGACGGCAATCTGCATGTGGATATCCAGGCGGTAGTGGAACCGAACGGCGTCTTGAGTCAAACGGGTGGCGATCTTGTGGGCCATGGGGGGAGTGATATTGATCTCTCCGGTCGTTTTGAATTTACCCACGATATCGATCTGTCCAGCCTCGAAGAGATCGACTATCTGGTGATCAATTTGCCTGTGCTCAATGGTGGTATGGGAGATCAGCTTGTTGTGCTCGGCGGTATCAACAATGGTAATGGCAGTTGGATCGTACCTGCGGGTAATTTGAATAACTTCCAACTGCATGCACCGGATGGTTTTGTTGGAAAGGTAGAACCAATTCGAATCGATGCCATGGTGGTGGACCGTAGTGAGGATGGGGACCCCAGTGAGCATGTCAAAGTCAGCCTAGAAACCAGTGCCGATTTTGGTAATACCCCGGTCACGGACAAGACGCCAGCGGCAACAGTTGATATTGATGACCATGCGGTGCTGACTGGTAAAGAGGATATCCAGGTTGATTTTGGTGCCCAACTCAAGGGGGCAATTCATATTGGGGCCGCAGATCAAGGTAGCGATGAGGTTACTATTATCCTCAAAGGTCTACCTGATGGTGTCACCATCAGTGGCGCTGAATACAACATTTCAACCGGCGAATATGTGATCAAGGTGCCGCCGTCACTGGCTGGACTGGAAGGATTGACTCTAGGCTTGCCCAATGACTTTGCCGGATCCCTCAATATCAGTGTGACAGTGGTCAACACTGATACTTCAAGTGGTGACATCAAGACAGATTCCAGCACAGTTCGTGTCGATGTGAAGCCAGTGGTGGATATCAACGGTGGCACCGATGGCATGCCGAGCCTGCAGCTGGATGTGAAGGATATGAACGGTGACGGTCAGCCGGACAATCTGGAAGACACCGAAATCCATCTCGATCTCTCGGTCAAACTGGCGGACATCAGCCCCTCGGTGGCCCAAGGGGGACTCGAGACGGTGGAGCGGGTAACCGTGACCGTCGATGCCAAGTATGGCCACTTCCTCGATGCCAGCGGCAACCCCGTCCAGTCGCTGGTGGTGGATGCCAATGGCCTCAAGGATCTGGTGTTTATTCCCAAGGAACACTACAGCGGTCAGGTGCCGCTCGATGTGACCGTCGACATTCTGGACACCGCGACTACGGGGACGGATACCGGCAGCTGGAGCGGCCAGGTGGGCTTCGAGGTCAAACCGGTCAACGATCCCGCCAAGATCACGGTACATGACGTAAAGGGTGATGAGGATGGCAGCGTCAACCTGGGTGGCTTTGGTGCAGAACTTATCGACAACGACGGCTCCGAACAGATAGTCGGGATACAGATCTCCGGCGTACCGGATGGCTTCACCCTGTCGGCACCGGCGGTCAACAACGGCAACGGCGTCTGGCAGGTACCTGTCGGGACCGATTTCTCCACGCTGACCCTGATCCCGCCGTCAGATTTCAGCGGCAGCGTGGATCTCACCCTGACCGCCTACACCCTGGACAAGGGTCTGAGCGTACCGCTCGGCACCAGCGACAACTTCACAGTCACCGTCAAGCCGGTGGGGGATGTCATCATCGCCGATATCCAGGACAAGGCGAGCGGTACCGAAGGGGATGTAATTACCCTGAACCTCGGACTGGAGACCCGGGATACCCAGGCCACCGGCGGCAGCGCCAGCAATGTGCACGAGAATGGCCCGGAGCAGGTGCGGGTCACCATCGAAGGGGTGCCTGATGGCGCCGAGATCCGCCTGCCAAACGGGGTCAATGGCACCGTGGTGGATCTTGGCAACGGTCGCTGGGAAGTGACCACGGATGGCACCAAGCTCGATGCCATCGAACTGGTGACCAACGACGCCAACGGCGCACTGGATCTCAAGGTGACGGCTCAGAGTCTGGACAACGGCGCCCTCGGCCCCGAGGTCAACGGCACCATTCATGTGGATGTGAGCCCGGTCAACGATGCTCCCATCAACGTGTTGCCGACGGATCCCCAGGTGGCGCAGGAGGATCAGCCCTTCGTCATTCAGGGCCTGCAGGTGAAGGACGTGGATGCGCAGAGCGGCACCATGAGCATCACCCTCTCCGTCGAGCACGGCACCCTCAACCTGCCGGCTGGCAGCGGGGTGACGGTGACCGGCAATGGTTCCGGTTCCCTGGTGCTGACCGGCACCCTAGCGGATCTCAATGCCCTGCTCGCAGGGGGCGTCACCTATCAGGGGGATCCGGACTTCCACGGCAATGACAATCTGACCATGGTCACCAACGACAATGGCAACACCGGCAGTGGTGGCCCTCTGAGCGACACCGATGTGTTGCCCATCGAGGTGCAACCGGTCAACGATGCCCCTGTCAACATGCTGCCGACGACGCCCCAGGTGGCGCAGGAAGACAGCCCCTTCACCATCCACGGTCTGCAGGTGAGCGATGTGGATGCGGGCAGCGGTGATATCGAGGTACGCCTCTCCGTGCAGCATGGCATCCTGACGCTGGCCGCCGGCAGCGGCGTGGTGGTGGCGGGCAGCGGCACGGATTCCCTGGTGCTGACGGGCTCTCTTGACGAGATCAACGCCCTGCTCAATGGCGGCGTGACCTATCAAGGCGTCCAGGACTTCAATGGCCAGGATGCGCTGACCATGGTCACCAACGACAAGGGCAACACCGGCAGCGGCGGTGCCATGACCGACACAGACGTGCTCCCCATCGAGGTACAGCCGGTCAACGACGCCCCGGTCAACCAGGTGCCGACCAACATGCAGGTGAAGGAGGATGGCTCACTGTCGCTCTCCGGCATCAGCGTCAAGGATGTGGATGCCGGCACCGGTGCCATGTCCATGACCCTGCGGGTCGAGCACGGGGTGCTGACCCTGCTGGGGGCGGCGGGCGCCGTCTCGGTGCAAGGTGCGGGCACCAGTGCCATCACCCTGGTGGGATCCCTCGATGATCTCAATGCGCTGATCAACGGCCAGCTGCACTACGAGCCCGCCAAGGATTATTGGGGTCAGGACAACCTGACCATCACCACCTCGGATCAGGGCAATACCGGGTCGGGTGGCGCCTTGACGGATACCTCCCACGTCGGCATCACGGTGACGGCCGAGGCCGATGATCCCCAACTCAGCCTCGGAGCCCACGACATTCATGCCCTGCAGGGGGGCTGGATCCCGCTCAACTTCAGCGCCAGCGTGGTCAACCCGGCGCCGGGCGAGCTGTCGGTGCGGATCCAGAATCTGGGCGGTGCCCAGGTAGTGGACGAGCACGGTCAGAGTGTGGGTCATGCCGATGGCAGTGACTGGCTGCTGCCCATGGATCAGTCGGTCCCTCTCTACCTGAGCGGTCTGACGGCGGGGGATCATGCCCTGACCCTGAGCACGGAATCGAGCGCAGGGGGCACCACCCTCAGCTCGCCGCTGGAGACCCTCAACATCCACAGCCAGAGTGGCAACACCCTGACGGGGACAGACAGCGCGGACTGGCTGTTTGGCTCAAACGGTGATGACCGTATCCTGGGTGGCCTGGGGGATGACGTGCTGCGCGGGGGTCAGGGCAACGACATCCTGACCGGTGGCGGTGGCAGCGACCACTTCGTGTGGGGCAATGGCGATGCGGGAACGGCGGGGCAACCGGCCATCGATACCATCACCGACTTCCAGCCGGGCCAGGGGGACAAGATAGACTTGGCCGACCTGCTCAAGGGAGTGACGGACAGCAGCGTGGATGGCCTGCTCAATCACCTGTCAGCCACCGTCACCACGGGCAGCGGCGGCCTCAGCGACGTCAACCTGTCGGTCTCTCCGGCGGGTGATGGGCAGGTGACCCAGCAGATCACCCTGAAGGATGTGAACCTGAGCGACTGGAACCTGAGTGGCTCCTCCTCTCACGACATCCTGCAGTCCATGCTGGATCAACACAGCCTGATCATCCAGCACCCCTGATGGACGGGCGATAAACGAAAAGAGCCGGCAATTGCCGGCTCTTTGTTTTGCTGCCTCTATATCATCGCATTGCGCTGTCATTGATTGATTTGGCAGATGATCTGCGCATGAAAATGCGACTGAGGCAGTGTTTGATGGTTATGCCAGCGCCCTTGCCAGCAGATGGATGGGGTGCTCGCAGGCATAGGGCGTGCTCATCTCTATCTGCCACTTGCAAGTCTCGCAGTCGGTGATGACGAGATCAGGGTTGATGCGATTTATCTGATCAAACAGCCCCTGGCCTATGGTCTGGCTGGTCTGGTAGTTCTCCGACTTGAAGCCATAGGTGCCGGCGATGCCACAGCACTGGGATTCGAGCACCGTCACCCTGACCCCGGGAATGGCCCGCAGCAGCTCCAGTGTATAGATGACGCCGCCCATCTTCTCCATGTGGCAGGGGGTGTGGTAGGCGATGTGCAGGTCGAGCGGCTTCATGGCGGGCTTGTTGCCCCGATAGAACTCATTCCAGATGAAGCGGGTCACCAGGGAGATCCTGTCCCGTACCTTGCGGTTGTCCTGCTCCAGCAGGTGGGGGTATTCGTCTCGCAGGGTGAAGCCGCAGGTGGAGGAGGTGGCCAGCAGCGGCATCTCGTTGCCGAGCAGGCTGTTCTCCATCTGCTGGATGTTGAAGGCCGCCTGCTGTTTGGCCTTGTCCATGAAGCCGTTGGCAATCAGGGGCACGCCGCAGCACTTCTCCCGCTCCAGCAGATGCACCCCGATCTCCATGGCGTTGAGCACCTGCACCAGCTCCTTGCCGAGCTGGGGGTGGTTGTAGTTCACATAGCAGCCGTGGAAATAGGCCACCTGGCGTGCGAAACGAGCCTGGGATGCTTTCTGTTTCTTGTACCAGCCGCGGAAGGTGCCCTGGGAGTATTTGGGCAAGTCCCGGTGGGAGGAGACGCCGAGGGCCTTGTCCAGCACCTGCTTGACGGGTTTGAGGCCGGTGGTGAAGTTGACCACGGGAGCCATCAGGGTGGACATGCCCCCCATCAGATCCGTGTGGGAGAGCACGAACTCGCGGATCCCGGGTTTGAGTCCGCCGTACTGGTGCTTGGCCTTGGCGATGATGTCGCCGATGCGCACTCCGCTTGGGCAGGCTACCTCGCAGCGCTTGCAGTTGGTGCAGTACTTGAGGGCGCTGTCAAACAGCGCCGGACTCTTGATGCGCAGCCGCTCGCCGTCGGGACCGGCCTGCTTCGGGCCCGGGTAGGCGGGATTGGCCTTGGCCACCGGACAGTAGGCGGTGCAGACGGTGCATTTGATGCACTGATCGAAGGTTTGGTTGGCGTGATCCAGTAGCATGATTTACTCCTCCCTGGCCGGATTGGCAGCATGAATGGCGCGGCAACGGGATGATGGGCAGGGCAGTTGACTGCCCGCAGTGACATGGAAAAGGGGAGTCATCTCAGACCCCCGCCAGGATATGAGTGGCGGCCTGCCAGCCGGTGGCGACAGCAACGCCTGAGCCCTCGCGCAATTGGGCATCGTAGTGGGTCAGTGGGCGGTCCCGAGTGAATAGCGAAGCGTGGCTCATCTCAGACCCCCGCCAGAATATGACCGGCAGCCTGCCAGCCGGTGGCGACGGCGACGCCCGAGCCCGAGCCCTCGCGCAATTGGGCATCGTAGTGGGTCAGTGGGCGGCCCCGAGTGAATAGCGAAGCGTGGCTCATCTCAGACCCCCGCCAGGATATGACCGGCAGCCTGCCAGCCGGTGGCGACGGCCACGCCCGAGCCCGAACCCTCGCGTACCGGATCATAGTGGGCCAGCACGCTGCCCGCCCCATAGAGGTTGGCGAGGGGTTTGCCGCCGCGCAGCACCCGTAGTCTGTCGTCCGTCTTGACCCCGAAGCCCAGGAAGGGGTGGTGATCGAACAGGCGGCGACCGGCCCAGGCGTCGCGCTCCGGCAGGCTCAGCACGTCGGCATCGAAGATGGGCTCGCGAATGCCGCCAAGGCGCGATTCCAGCCCGCGGCTGAAGAAGCTGCCGGAGGCGAGCACGAAGTTGTCCGCCTCGAACAGCTGGTCGTCCCCGTTCTGGCTATGGACCCCGATCACCCTGTCGCCCTCATAGCGGGCCCCGAGGACCCGTTCGCTGGTGAGGAAGGTGCCGCCAAGGTGCTGGAAACGGCGCCTGAGGGTCTCCTGCATCCGCATGCCGATGAGGGAGGGGGGCATGGTGGCCACCTCCCGGATGGTGCAGTCGGTGAGCCGCTCGAGCTCGGCCAGGCGCGGGCCGACCAGCCCGAGGGAGAGGCAGGCGGGCAGCACCAGGTGGCGACAATCCGGCTCGCCACTCTGGGCGATCATCTGATTGATCTCCCGGGCCAGGGCGGTCAGCAGATCCGGCTGGGCGCTCCCTGCCTGTTGATCCCCCTGCTGCTTGTCAAACAGGCGGGCGATGTCGGCGGAGCGAAACTCGTGGGGGTTGTGGCTAAATGCCGCCAGCTGGGGCAGGTTCAGCTCGCCGGTGAGGATGCGGCAGTGGGTAAAGCGTGGCTGGACGCCGAGATTGGCCGCCGCCAGCGCCGGATGGAAGTCGCGAAATCCACTCAGGGTCGCCAGCAGCAGGCTCTGGGGGATGGGAGTCTCGGTGACGCAGGCACAGGTCTCAGGGGAGAGCCAGGTGGCCTTGAGGGTACCGATGGGGGTGATGCGATGATGGTTCTGCTCCTGGCGCACGAGAGCCAACCCCTCACTCCCGCAGTGCTGCTGCAGGGCGTCCAGACTCGCCATGATGTTGACGAGACCCACCTTGTTGTAGGGGTGCTCGGGCCGCTCGACCATAAAGGCGGGGAGGGCGGCGCGGGGATCCCCGTCGGCGTCGAGCAAGTCGACGGAGCCGGAGGAAAAATGCAGGGCGCTCTGGCCCGAGGCCATCAGCAGGGTCTTCTGGCCCGCTTCGGCCAGACGCAGGGCGGCGGACAGCCCCGCCATGCCGCTACCGATGATGATGGTATCGAACTTCATGATGGCTCTCCTTGGGTCTCGACAGGCGTCTGGGTGACGAGGTGTGGCGATGTCCACTCCCCGAGGCCGAACAGGCCCTCATAGATCCAGTAGGTAAATTCGGTTTCCCGCAGGGCATCTCCCCAGAGCACCGGACGGGTGCCCTTGTGACGCTCCTCCAGGAACTGGCGCAGCATGACGCAGGCCTCGCGGCCGTCGGCCTTGCCGTACTCCTGCATCAGACCGGCGGCGCGATAGGCGCACAGTTCTCCCTGGCAGGGGCCCATGCCGAGGCGCGTGCGGCGGCGCAGATCCACCAGGTTGTCCACGTCGAGCTCGCGCAGGGCATATTCGATCTCCCCCGCGGTCACCATCTCGCACTCGCAGATGAGGGCGTTGGCCTTGGGGTTGTCCCGGAAGAACGCGATGACCCGCTCGCCGTGGCGGTACTGGGCGGAGCCGACCGCAGGCACCGAGAGGCCGGGGGCGGAGACCTTCTCCGGATCCCGCGAACCGGGCAGGGCCAGTTCGGCGGTGCGGCAGGGCTGGTGGTTGCCAAGCTTGCTGGCGATGAGATCCGTGGCCCACTCGGCCATCAGCCGGTAGGTCATCAGTTTGCCGCCGGTGATGGTGTTGAAGCCCTGGAGGCCGTCCCGCTTCGCGTGATCCAGCAAGACGATGCCGCGGCTGATGTTGCGGCCCGATTCGTCCCCGTCCACCGCCACCAGGGGGCGCACCCCGGCGTAGGCGCGCAGCAAGCGGGTGCGGGCCATCACGGGAGCGAGCTTGATGCCTTCGCGCAGCAGCACTTCCACCTCATCGGGTTCGACGGTGAGCTGATCGATTTTGTGGTAGTCGATGCGGCTCGAGGTGGTACCGATGAGGGAGATGGTGTCGCCCGGTACCAGGATGTCCGCATCCGCCGGCTTGCGGGCCCGGTTGAGCACCAGCTGGTTGATGCGGTAATCCATGATGAGCAGGGAGCCCTTGGCGGGGAACATGCGGATGCCGAGATCCCCGTACTCGCAGATCTGCTGGCCCCATATGCCGGCGGCGTTCACCACCTCCTGGCACTCCACCTCGAACGCCTCGCCGGTGCGGGTGTTGATGGCCCTGACCCCGTGCACCCTGTCCTGGCTGCGGAGCAGCCCCAGCACCTTGCTGTGGGTGAAGATGCGGGCGCCGTGCTCCTTGGCGTCCAGGACGTTGGCGGCGGCGAGGCGGAAGGGGTCGACGGTGCCGTCCGGCACGCGAATGGCACCGATGAGCGCCGGGTTCACATTGGGTTCGAGACGCAGGGCGTCGCGGGGATCCAGCTGCTCGGTCTCGATGCCGGCCTCGGCGCAGGCCGCCATGAAGGTGGCCTGAAAGCCGATGTCATCTTCCGGCAGGGTGACGAAGAGGCCGCCGGTGTCTTCGACGCAGTGGCTGGCGATCCGCTTGAGGATGCGGTTCTCCGCGATGCACTCGCGGGCGGACTCCTGATCCGTCACCGCGTAACGGGCGCCGGAGTGGAGCAGGCCGTGGTTGCGACCCGTGGTGCCGGCGGCGATGTCATCGCGCTCCAGCAGGATGCAGTCGATGCCGCGCAGGGCGCAGTCACGCATGATGCCGGCGCCAGTGGCACCGCCACCTATGATGACGACCTCTGTGGTTATTCTTTTCATTTTTGCCCGTCTCATCTCTTCCAGATGGGGCCAGTGTGGCGCCTTTGAGGACAAAAATGTTTGATATGGGCCAAGTTAATGTTCGCAAACGCTCATGAATGGCAAGGGTATGAGCATTTTGTGATTGTTGTCACAACGCAAAGACGACGAAGGGGCCGGCGGCCCCTGGGTGGATGACCCGGGAAGGGGTCAGACGGTGATCATGTGTGCTGTCTTGTTGACAGGTACAGATCACTTTGCCTGAAGAGCGTCATTGTGGTGGCACATTCATCTAGCCGCAGCATTTTTTGAACTTCTTGCCGCTGCCACAGGGGCAGGGATCGTTGCGCCCGACCCGCAAGGGGGCGGGATCCTGCTCCCCGTCGGTGTAGACCCAGCGCCCCTGATGGCGCACGAAGCGGGAGCGCTCGTGCAGACAGTGACGCTCATCCCCCTCCAGAAACCAGGCCTTGAACTCCACGCTGCCCTCGTCATCGTACTGACTCCCTTGCGCCGCCATTATCTCCAGGCCATCCCACCGGGTATCGGTCTGGGAGAGCTGTTCGGCGGTGAGGGTACCCAGGAAATCAGGGTGCCAACTGTGTACCAGATAGTCACCAAGTCCCAAGACAAAGGCGCTGTAGCGTGAGCGCATCAGCTGTTCGGCGCTGATGGCCGGCTGGCCGTCGTGAAGGGGGCCGCAACATTGGGCGAGAGAAAGTGCGCTACCGCAGGGACAAAGGCTCATGAGTCGGTTAACCGGGTCGATAAATCAGGTGGCGGGATTGTAGCGAAAGCGGCCCCCCCTCGGCCAGCAGGTCGAACTGGTAGGAACGGAACACCCCATAAAAATGGCTAAAGGAAGTACATGATGACTCTGAAGCAGAAGATCCTGTTGTTGGGCGCGCTTCCCGTGCTGCTGATGGCGCTGGTGGTCAACCTCAGCAACTATTTGATTTCCAAAAACTCGCTGGAATCCGAACTGGTTGCGGCCAGGGACAAGGCGCTGTCTGAGCGCAAGGCGCTGCTCAGCAGCTACCTGATGCTGGCCAAGACGTCCATCGAGCAAGCCTATGCCGAACCGGACAGCCCGGCGGCGCGCGAGCGGGTGAAAGAGATATTGCGCCCCCTGCGTTATGGCAGCGACGGCTACTTCTTCATCTATGACTTCCAGGGCAACACCCTGCTGCTGCCCACCCGCCCCGAGGTGGAGGGCAAGAATCGCTGGGAGGACAAGGATACCCGGGGAACGCCCCTCATCCAGGGGATCATCAAGTCGGCCCGGGAGGGGGATGGGTACACCGAGTACTGGACCAACAAGCCCTCCCTCGGTCGGGATGCTCCCAAGCTCTCCTACAACCTGCTGCTCGACAAATACCAGTGGGTGGTGGGCACCGGTTTCTACATCGATGACATCGACAGCGAACTGGCGACCCTGCGCACGGAGCGCGAGCAGAACATGCATGACTCCCTCAAAACCGGGGTGCTGCTGATCCTCGTGATCCTGGGGGTGACCCTGGCGGCCACGGTGGCCATTGGCAATCGGGTTACCCGGCCGCTGGCGGAGGCGGTGTCGGCCCTCAATGACATCGCCGACGGGGACGGGGATCTCACCCAGCGCCTCAAGGTGCAGAGCAAGGATGAGGTGGGTCAGCTGGCCAGTGCCTTCAACCGCTTCGTCGAGCGCATTCAATCCGTGGTGAGCCAGGTGGGGGAGACCAGCCATCAACTGCTCGGTGCCGTGGAGAAGCTCCATCGGTTGAGCGAACACTCGGATCGGCAGATGCACGGCCACGGCAAGGAGACGGATCAGGTGGTCACCGCCGTGACCGAGATGAGCTCCACCGCCCAGGAGGTGGCAGCCAGCGCCTCCAACGCGGCCAGCGCCACCAGTGATGCGGCGCGAGAATCCGACGCCGCCCGCGAGGTGGTGGGCAGCGCCATCGGCAGCATCAACCGGTTGGTGGACGAGGTGCACATCGCCGCCGGCGTCATCGAGCAGCTGGCCCAGGAGACCGGCAAGATTGGCTCCGTGGTGGAGGTCATTCGCGGCATCGCCGAGCAGACCAACCTGCTGGCCCTCAACGCCGCCATCGAAGCGGCCCGGGCCGGTGAGCAGGGTCGCGGCTTCGCGGTGGTGGCGGACGAGGTGCGCTCCCTTGCCGGACGTACCCAGCAGAGCACCAAGGAGATCAACGAGATGCTGCAACGCCTGCAAGGGGGCGTGAAGCAGGCGGTGGAGGTGATGCAGGCCAGCGAGTCCCGCAGCCAGGAGACGGTCCAGGAGGCGGGCCACATCGCCAGCTCCCTCGACAGCATGGTGGCGGCGGTGGGCACCATCAATGACATGAACATCCAGATAGCGACGGCGGCGGAGGAGCAGCATGCGGTCTCCGAAGAGATCAACAAGAACCTGGTGGCCATCCAGCAGATCGTCAGCGAGCTGACCGAGGCGGCGGGTGAATCCAGCACCACCACCCGAGCACTGGCGGATACGGGCGATAAATTGCGCCAATTGGTGGCTCGCTTCCGTTACTGATCACATTTTTGCCATCTGGACGCCATGTCCAGATGGCAAATTTGGGGATCGACGCAGAATGTGTGAAAATCGCAACATTCGTTCTTTGCGTCAGTCCCCAACCCATGAATGAGATCGTGAAAGGCAGTATCGATTTGATCCGTCAGCTCAACTACGGCCTGGTCTATGCCAGCCTGGAGGAGCACAAGGAGCTGTCCCGGACCGATCTGTCCCGTCTGACAGGGCTCTCACCGGCCAGCATCACCAAGATCACCCGCGAGCTGCTCGATGGCGGCCTCGTCGTCACCTGTGGCGAGAGTTCGGTGGGCCGTGGTCGCCGCCAGACCTTGCTGCGCATCAACGAGCGTCGCTTCCAGTTTCTCTCCATGCGCCTCGGCCGTGGCTATGTGGACATGGCCCTGTTCGATCTCTCCGGTCACTCCCTCGCGCGCCACCGCCACCTGTTCAGCGAGGCGGAGCGCACGGATCTGCTGGCCAGCCTGATGCGGGCCATCGAAGGCTTCCTGCCGAAGAAGGCGCTGCGCCTTGCCTGCATCGCGCTCTGTCTGCCGGGGCAGGTGGAGCGCCACTCCGGCATGGTCAAACACTTCCCCTATTACGATCTGCGCAACTGGCCGCTGGGCCCCACCTTGCAAGAGGCGTTCGGGGTGCCCGTGCTGGTGAGCGGTGACGTGCGCACCTGGATCCAGGCCGAGCGCGAATGGGGCGCTGCCAAGAATTGCGCCGATGCGGTGCTGGTGTTCGTGCACAACGACATCGGGGTCGGCATGGTGGTCAACGGCCAGCTCATCGAGAGCGAGGCGGCCCTGCTCGGGGATCTCAGCCATCTGCAGCTCGAACCCTATGGCCAGCGCTGTTACTGCGGCGGTTTTGGCTGTGCCTGCACCCTGGTGACCAATCAGGCGCTGGAGGCCCAGTACCGGGATTTGCGCGAGCGCATGCAGGAGCACGATCTGCCGACGAGCGTCACCATTCGCGAGCTGTGCGAGCTGGCGCTGGCGGGCAACAGCCTCTGCCAGGACATCCTGCATCAGGCGGCGGGTCGCCTTTCCCGGGTGTTGTCGAACCTCATCTGCCTGCTCAATCCGGGCAAACTGCTGCTGGGGGGAGAGATCACCCGCGCCGATCGGCTGCTGTTCCCCATGCTGCACCAGTCGCTGGCGAGCCAGCTGCCCGCTGAATACCTGACGCGACTGCAGATAGAGTCCACCCACTTCTACGAAGATCCCACCAAACCCACCTCGGTGCAGGTCCACAAGGCCCTGCGCGACGGCAGCTTGCTGCTGGAGCTGCTGCGAGGAGACAAGGAGGCATGAAACTCGGGTTGCAAGGACGCATCCTGTTCATGCTCTGTCTGGTCAGCCTGTTGCAGCTGGTGCTGCTGAGCGGGGCCAGCTACTACTATGTCGCCGAACAGCGCTATCAGGACGTGGGGGATCAGGCCCTCGACGTGGCACGGCTGGTGGCCCGCGAGCCCGGCGTCATCGCCGGGGTCAAGCGTGCCGATACCGCCCGTCTCAACGTGCTGGTGGAGCGGATGCGGGGGGAGGTCGGGGCCAGCTACATCGTCATCGGTGATGCCGATGCCCGGCGCCTGGTCCACCCCAATGCGGACCGGCTCGGCAAGCCCATGGTGGGGGACGATCCTGCCCGTGCCCTGCAAGGGGAGTTCTACATCTCGAGGGCGCAGGGATCCCTTGGCAGCGCGGTGCGCGGCAAGGGGCCCATTCGCGACGAGATGGGCAAGGTGATCGGGGTGGTGTCGGTCGGCTATCTGGTGCGGGACATCGACGCCGACCTGCGGGGCTTCCTGCGCTTTGGCCTGCTCTGCACCCTGCTCATCGTGATCCTCAACAGCGCCGCCGCCGGCTGGCTGGCCCGGCGCTACAAGCGGGCCATCTTCGGCTTCGAACCCGAGCAGATAGGGCGCCTCTATGCGGAACTCGACTGTACCCTGCGCACCGTGCGCGAAGGGATCCTCACCATCGATGAGCAGGGCAGGCTCACCTCCATCAACCCCAACGGCATCAAATTGCTGCGCCTGGATGAAACCGTTGCCAGGGCCGCCATTGGTCAACCCATCGGCCAGTTGCTGCCGGGCAGCCGCATGCTCTCCATCCTGCAAGAGCAGAGCCCCCAGTTTGACGAGGAAATTGTCCTCAACGGCCAGCCCCTCATCGTCAACCGGTTGCCGCTGGTGCAGGAGGGACGCCTCATCGGCGCCGTGTCGAGTTTCAGGCGCAAGGATGAGCTGGCCGAACTCAGTGCCCAGCTCTCCCAGGTCCAGGCCTACAGCGATCTGCTGCGGGTGCAGACCCATGAACACAACAACCAGCTCGGTACCATCGCCGGCATGATAGAGCTGGGTGCCACCCAGGAGGCGCTCGCCTTCATCGGGCGGGAGGCCGCCACCGAGCAGACCCTGCTCAGCTTCCTGATGGGGGCCATCGGCAAACCCAAGGTGGCGGGACTGCTGCTTGGCAAGTATCACAGGGCCCACGAGCTGGGGCTGGTGCTCATCGTCGATCCCGACGCCTGCCTGCAGGACATTCCCGCCAGGGTGAGCGGCTCCCAGCTGGTGACCCTGCTTGGCAATCTCATCGACAATGCCTTCGAGGCGACCCGCCGCCACGGCGCCCCCTACCAGCCTATCCGGGTGGCCTTGAGCGATCTGGGACAGGATCTCATCCTCGAGGTAGAGGATGGGGCCGGCGGGGTGGATCCCGCCCTGGCGGACAGGCTGTTCGAGCGGGGGGTGAGCAGCAAATCCGAGCCGGGTCACGGCATCGGCCTCTCCCTGGTGCGCAAGACCCTGGACGCCCTGCAGGGACAGATCACCATCGAAGCCACGGCGCAGGGAAGTTGCGTCGTCTGTTACATTCCCAAGGAGGTGTGAGTGATCAAGATCCTGATCGTCGAGGACGATCCGGCCATCGCCGAGATCCACCGCCGCTTCGTGCAGCGGCTGTCTGGATTTGAAGTGCTGGGGGTGGCGCTCACCCTGTTCGATGCCAGGGAGCAGATAGCCATCCTCAAGCCCGATCTGGTGCTGCTGGATGTGTGGCTGCCGGACGGGGAGGGCTTCTCCCTGCTGCGGGAGCTGCGCCAGGCCGGCGCCAGCCTTGATGTCATTCTGCTCACCGCCGCCCGGGAGGCGAGCGCCCTGCAAGAGGCGATGCGCCTCGGGGTGGTGGATTTCATCCTCAAACCCGTGGTGTTCGAACGTCTGCGAGACACTTTGGAGAAGTACCGCCAGAGCATCGCCGCCCTGGCGGCGTTGGCGGACATCGATCAGCAGGCGGTGGATGCCTTGCTCGGTACACCCTTGCAACAGGTGGCGGCAGCCGGCCTGCCAAAGGGGATCGACGGACTCACCCTGCAGCGGGTGCTGACCGCCCTGACCGCCGAGGGGGCCAGCGCCGAGGAGGTTGGCGCCAAGGTGGGGGTGAGCCGCACCACGGCGCGCCGTTATCTGGAGTTTCTGGTGGGTCAGCAGCTGGCGAGCCCGGATCTTGAATACGGCACAGTCGGACGGCCGGAGCGGCGCTACCGCCGCCACTGAACATGGGGTGGATATCACACAAGAAAAGAGCGCCTGTCGGCGCTCTTTTTAGTAGGGTTTGCTCCCAGTCGGGGTATCAAGGGCTCTGCTCATTATGGGTAGAGTACAGAGGTGGCAGAGGCTCATCGATTCAGTGGCTGGTGGCCGGCTCCCCCTTGAGGGACTTGCTGGCCTTGCGGGTTTGCCACCACTGCCAGGCCGGCAGCAGCAACATCACCAGGGTCACCAGGGTGAAGCCCAGGGTAATGGGGCGCTCCCACAGGAAGCTCAGGGAGCCGTCATTGATGACCAGTGCCCGGCGCAGGTTGTCCTCCAGCATGCCGCCCAGGATGAAGCCGAGCAACATGGGGGCCATGGGGAAGTCCAGCAGGCGCAGGCCGATGGCGACCAGGGCCACCAGTGACATGACATAGATGTCCATGGTGTTGAAGGAGACCAGATAGACCCCGATCAGCGAGAACAGCAGCACCATGGGGATGAGCACGGGGCGTGGCACCTGCAGGATCTTGGCAAGATAGGGGATGAGCGGCAGGTTGAGGATCAGCAGTACCACGTTGCCGAGGTACATGGAGATGATCACCGACCAGAACACGTCCGGATGCTCCATGAACAGGCGCGGGCCTGGCTGGATGCCATAGGCGATGAGGGCGCCCAGCATCAGTGCCGTGGTACCGGAACCCGGGATCCCCAGGGTCAGCAGTGGCACGAAGGCACCGCTGGAGGCGGCATTGTTGGCCGCTTCCGGGGCGGCAACGCCGGTCAGGCTGCCCTTGCCAAACTCATCCTTCTTCTCCTTGCGGGCGAAGTTGCGCTCGGCCCCATAGGCCATGAAGGAGGCGATGGTGGCACCGGCCCCCGGCAGCACGCCGATGAAGAAGCCGAGCACCGAGGAGCGGGCGACCGGGGTCGCTATCTCCTTGACCTCCTCCTTGCTGAGCTTGAGGGAGCCGAGTTTCTGGATCTGCGCCGCCTCTTCGGCGCGGGAATCCTTGCCAGGGCGCAGCACCGTCATCAGGATCTCCGCCAGGGCGAAGGTGGCCATGGCCAGCAGCAGGAAGGAGAAGCCATCGCGCAGGTCCGGCAGGCCGAAGGTGAATCTGTCTACCCCCACGCTGCGATCGATGCCGACGGTGGAGATCATGATGCCAAACAGCGCCATGATCAGCGCCTTGAGCACCTGACCCTTGCCGGCAAAGGCCGCCACCGCGGACAGACCCAGCACCATGAGGGCGAAGTAATCCGCCGACTGGAACGAGAGGGAGACCTTGGCGAGCAGGGGCGCCGCCACCATCAGGAAGATGGCGGAGAGGGTGCCGCCGACAAAAGAGGCATAGGCGGAGATGGCCAGTGCCTTGCCCGCATAGCCCTTGCACGCCATGGGATAACCGTCGATGGCGGTGATCATGCTGGCGGAGCAGCCCGGGGTGTTGATCAGGATGGAGGCGGTGGATCCGCCAAACATGGAGCCGTAATAGACCCCGGCCATCAGAATGATGCCGGAGGCGGGATCCAGCCCGTAGGTGATGGGGATCATCAGGGCGATGGCGGTGACGGGGCCAAGCCCCGGCAACATGCCGATGAAGGTGCCGACGAAGCAGCCGACCACCACCATGAAGAGGTTGATGGGCATCACGGCGGTGCCGAGCCCTTGCAGAATGCCGTCTAACATGGGTTCTCCTTATCCCAGCAACTGGGTGAACAGCCGACCCGGCTCGAGGTAGACATTGAGCCCCTTGGTCAACAGGGCCCAGAAGATGAGAGTGAAAGGCAGGCTCACCTTGCAGGCGAAGGCGAGGCTGGGTTCACCCATCAGCCGGATCCCGGCGATGAGGAACAAGACGGTGGCGACCAGGAAACCGAGCCAGGTCAGGGCCACGCCATAGATGATCATCAGGATCAGAAAGGCGAACACCAGTCGCCAGTTGCCGGACTCTTTTTGCAGCCGCTCACCGCCGGGGGAGGCCATCAGCAGCAGGGAGAGCACAATGCCGACGCCGGCCAGGGCATAGGGCAGGGTGCTGGCGGTAAAGGGTTCATATTCGTCCCCCGGGTAGCCCGGGATCAGGGTGGCGTGATAGCCATAGGCGAGGGAGAGCAGCAAAAACAGCAGCCCCCCGAACCGTTCCTTGGTCAGGTGCATAATGATGACTCCAATGGGCGGGCCGGGCCCGCCACGGGGTTGGGATTACTTGATGAAGCCGAGTTCGCGCATCAGGCCGCCGATCTCTTGCTCCTGGCTGTTGAGGAAGGCGACAAACTCGGGACCGGACTGATAGCTGTTGGTCCAGTTGTTGCGCGCCCGCACCGCTTCCCACTCCGGCTTGTCATACATCTGCTTGAGCAGGGTGGCGAATTCGGCGGATTTCTCGGCGCTCACACTGGGGGAGGCGAAGTAACCGCGCCAGTTGGCAAACACGGTCGGGTTGCCCTGCTCGCTGAAGGTGGGGATGTCTTTGGCATCCGGCATACGCTCGGACGCCGTCATGCCGAGGATCCGCATCTGGCCGGACTTGACCGCTTCCATCGCCTCGCCAAAGCCGGTGGAGAGCACCTGGGTTTCTCCCGCCAGGACCGCGGCCATGGCGCTGCCGCCCGCATCATAGGCCACGTAGCGCAGCTTGCTGGCATCGGCCCCCGCATTCTTGAAGGTCATGGCGGCCACCAGGTGATCCAGGCTGCCCCGGGCGGAGCCGCCTGCGATCTTCACCTTGGCGGGATTGGCTTCATAGGCCGCCAGCAGTTGGGGCCAGGTCTGATAGGGGGAGTCGAGCGGTACGGCCAGCGCCTGGTAGTCGGCGATGATGGCGGCGACCGGCGTGAGATCCCGGAAGGACTGCGGCAGCTCCTTGGAGAGGGATTTGACGATGATGGGGGTGGAGTTGACCATCAGGGTCTTGTCGGATTGCGCCGAGGTTTCGATCAGGTGGGCGATGGCCTTGGCGCCACCCCCGGCGGAGATGTTCTGGAAGGAGGCGGTGGTGATGAGGCCGGATTTGGTCAGCGCCTCGCCGGTTCCCCGTGCCGTGTTGTCCCAGCCGCCGCCAGCGCCACCCGGGATCAGGAAGTGAATTTCGTCGATCTTGGCCTGCACGCCGAGGCTGGCGCCCAGCAGACAGCAGAGCAGGGTGCGCTTGAAGGTTCCTTGCAACATGGTGTTCTCCTTGTGATTGTTGCATGGAGGTTAATTAATCGTGTCTGTCTGGAAAACAATCTGGCCGTAATGGCTATTAAGGCTGTTCTGCCCATTTTGTTCATTCTGGTCACGGTGGATGCGGGGAGTGAAAAAGAAGGCGGAGCCCTGAGGGCCCCGCCGTGGTGATCTGATGCCGGCGAGCATCAGGTTTTGCTGGCGCCGGAAGGCTGTTCAGCCGACTTCTCCTTGCCCGGTGCCTGAAGGGCGTCGGTGGCCTGCTTCCTGAGGGTCATCTGCTCCATCACCAGCTTGTAGGCGATGTAGTACTTGTAGATGTTGCCCACATAGGTGACGGTCTCGGGCCCTATTTTCTCCGCCGCCACATACTCCACGTTGTGGAACCAGATGTTGGGATCCAGTCCCCGCTTCTTGGCCTCGGTGCGCAGCCGCGCCACCCGGGCCGGCCCCGCGTTGTAGGAGGCGAACGAGAAGAGCGCCTTGTCCAGCGCCGTCATGGGCTCATCCGCATAGTAGTGATCGATCATCCAGCGCATGTATTTGACGCCGCCGTGGATGTTGGGCTCCAGCTGGCGGATGTCCCCCACCTTCAACCCCTTGCCGGTGGCGGGCATGATCTGCATGATGCCGATGGCTCCCACATGGCTGCGGGCCTTCTGGTTGAGTGCCGACTCCTGATAGCCCTGGGCTGCGACCAGCAGCCAGTCCACGTCGTATTTTTCGCCGTATTCACGAAACAGCTCGACCACCTGCAGGAACTTCTTGCGCTCGGCCTCGGCGGCGGCGCTCTTGACGAACTTGTTCTGCTTGAGATAGCGCGCCAGTATGGCTTCGCCGGTGGCCTTGCCCCGCAGGGCCTTGATCTGTTCGTTGAGCATGGCGAGCAGCTGGGTGTTCTCCTTGCGTACCCCCCAGGCGATGATGCCTCCGCTGCGAAACACCGGCTCTTCGTGGATCTGGATGGCCGGGAAGATCTTCTTCCAGAAGCGGGCCTTGTGCTCATCCATCACGATGAAGGGCAGCAGGCCTGCGTTGACCATCTCCACCAGATCCTCGTCTTCCAGCACTTCGGAGGCGGGCCTGAGGTCGATGAGGGGTTCCCCCGCCGCCTTGCGGGCGGCGTTATAGGCCAGCAGGCTGTCGTAATAGCTGGACGAGGGCCTGACATAGACACTCTGTCCCCCGAGATCGGCGACGCTCTCCACCTTGGGAGACTGGGGGCCCGAGATGAGCAACTCGCGCACGTTTTCAATCAGGGGAGAGGAGAACTCCACCCCTTGCTGCTTGCGCTTGTCGGTGATGGTGAGGTTGGCGGCGGCGATGTCCCCCTTGCCTTCGAGCAGGGCGGGGATCAGGGCTTCACGAGCGACGGGGATGAAGACGAAGTGCACCTTGAGATTGCGCTTGATGGCTTTTTTCTTGCGGAGCTGTTCGTTGAGGCGCTTTTCCACCTGCATGAAGGCGTCGTAGGTGGCGCCCCGCTGTACTCCCTTGTAGATGAAGTAGCCGGTCTTGTTGTAGGTGGTCAGTACCCGGATGGCTCGTCGCTCCAGCATGGCATCCAGATCGCCCCGCATGGGCTTGGAGAGCTGGGCACTGTCAAACTCCAGGGCGCTTTTATCCGATCCCTCATCCGTGGCGGCTTGTTGGTCTGCTTCGGCACTCCAGACGGGGTTCAGGGAGCAGAACAGCCAGATCATGACAATCCATAAGCGTTTCATACGTACACCTCACTCGTTTTATAGAGTGTAAGCGGCGCACTGTGGGGGATTTAGCTTATTGGGTTTGATTGGAGGGGCGTCATAGCACGGTTTCCACTATCCCAAATTGGCGGGAAGCAGCGCCGTGACGAAAAAAAGAGCCCTGAGGCTCCTTTTGATATGACGTCGGCTCGAAGTCGCTAGAACCAGAAGCCGATGATGAAGGAGCCCGCCAGCGTCAGCAAGACGTTGGCTACCGCATAGGTGCCCGCATAGCCGAGCGCCGGGATGGAGCTGTTGGCGGCCTCGTTGACCACGTCCATGGCCGGAGCGCAGGTACGAGCCCCGGTGATGGCCCCGAGCAGCAGGGCCGGGTTCATCTTCAGTACCCAGACCCCGAACAGGTAGCCCACCAGCACCGGCAGGGTGGTGACCAGCATGCCGGAGAAGAGCACAACCATACCCACCTCGCTCAGGTGATCCAGGATGCCGCCACCGGCCTTGAGACCGGTGCTCACCATGAAGACGGCGAGACCGAGATCCTTGGCAAGGCGCAATGCTCCTGGCGGCACATAGCCCACCGTGGGGTGGTTGGCCCTGAGATAGCCCATCAGGATCCCCGCCAGCAACAGGCCGACCGCGTTGCCAAGGCCGAACTCTATCTGGCCGAACACCAGGGAGACGGAGCCGATGAGCAGGCCCAACACGAAGAAGGTCGCGAAGGCCACCAGATCCGTGGTTTGACTGTGAATGCTGATGAAGCCAATCTTGTTGGCCAGCAGTTTGACCCGCTGCTTCTCGCCGCTGATCTGCAGCACGTCACCCTTTTGCAGCATGATGTTGCGATCAAAGGGCATCTCTATCTGGGAGCGCACCACCCGGTTGAGGAAGCAGCCCTTCTCGGTGAGGTTGAGCTCCACCAGATGGCGGCCGACCACAGCGTCATTCTTCACGACGATCTCTTCGGTGACGATCTGCAGGTCCAGCAGGTTGCGGTCAAACACCTCCTTGCCGTTGCGATAGTTGACGTCCAGTTTCTCGTGGCTCTCGGGGTAGCCCACCAGGGCGATCTCGTCCCCTTCCTGGATCACCGCATCACCATCCGGGCTCGCCAGGATGCCGTTGCGGCGAATACGTTCCACATAACAGCCCGTGTGGGGATAGATGCCGGTCTCGCGCAGTGTGCGGCCGCCAATCCAGGCCGCAAGCTCGGGGCCGACGCGGTAGGCGCGGATGATGGGCAGGTAAGTCTTGCGGTTCTCGCTGTCGGAGAGTCCCCGCTCGCGGGCAATCTTCTGCGCCTCGGTGTTGAGATCCAGCCTTGCCAGGGAGGGCAGGTAGCGTACCACCAGCATCAGGCCCACCAGACCCACCAGATAGGTCAGGGCATAGCCGATCCCCATGTTGTCGAGCACGGATTGCATGTCGGTCTGGTGGGGCAGGTTGAGCAACCCGCTGCGCAGGGCGTCCTGGGCGCCGACCAGCGCCGGGGTCGAAGTGAGGGAGCCCGCCAGGATGCCGGCGGCCATGCCGGGGCCCAGGTTGAAGAACTTGGCGAGTCCCACGGTGAGCAGCAGGGCGCTCAGCAGGATCACCAGGGTCAGGGTGATGTAGTGGATGCCATCGCGCAGGAAGACACTGAAGAAGTGGGGCCCGGCTTCTATCCCCACGCAGAAGATGAACAGCATGAAGCCGACATTCTCGGTGGAGGTGGAGAACTGGAAGCCCATCTGGCCGAACAGCAGGGCGGTGAACAGTACCCCGATGGTGTTGCCTATCTGGAAATTACCGATGCGTACCTTGCCCAGCAGCAGGCCGAAGGCCAGTACCACGAACAGCAGCAGGGAGTCGCTTTGATGCAGCAGTGTCACGAAATCTATGGTCATGCCCGGAAGAACCGAGGAAAAAAGTGGGGCCGATATTGTGCCGGATCCCATGGCAAGAGAGAAGCGTCAAAGTGGTCTGGCAGGCAGTTAAGTGGGGGCTGATCGACCCGGGAGGGGTGAGGTGCGGATGCCAAGGGGGTCGCAGCGATATTTATCACTGCCCATCTCGCTGTCAATGAGTGATTTCTGCTGTCGGCGGGCCGAGGCTTTTGCCCCCTGTGGACAATTTATTACCTGCTGTTCAGCGGGTAGTGGCAGACGTTTTTCAGCATTTTTGACTGGTTGAAGAAAACCGGATCCCCCATGTGTCACCGATCTGGTTGGCGGGGGTGACCCATGACATCTGGCATGGCGACACAAATGGGGCATCTGGGGATGTGCCGGGCCCTCAGAAACCCATTTAGGGGGGAGGAGAAAAACAGGAGAAAATGGGGATACGGGTCTTTGCGCTCGCCAAGCCGGTGGCGATTGCAGCTAACCTAGGCCCTGATTGGCTTTGACTCACTTACCCACAGAATCTGTGGATAACCCTGTTCATGAAACTTGGCAATCAGGCTGCAGGCCGCGCCAATGCTGGGGTGCAAGGGCTGTTCAAAAAATACCTACAGAAAAATATTACTATAAAAATCATATAGTTATACTCGACAGGAGAAAACGCTGTCGGCGATAAGAGGGGGATCAAAAGGGAGGATCGCCGAGAGGATCGGCTTGTGCATTAAAATTGGCAGAGGAAAGCACTAAAGTGGATAACTTGCACCGAGATGGTGAGGAGATTGGCTCCCCCGACTGGACTTGAACCAGTGACATACGGATTAACAGTCCGCCGTTCTACCGACTGAACTACGGGGGAACATCAGGCAAGGAGACGCACTATACAGAGCTCGCTTTTCCAGGTCAATAGTCGGTGGCTCTGGCGGAGTGGATACCCAGATATCCCAACTCGGGGTACACTTCTTTCTTGCTGTTTTTGCCGGGAGTCGCGATGAGCAAGTTATTTCAGTTGGCCAGCCAGTTTCAACCCGCAGGGGATCAGCCCGCGGCGATCGCCCGCCTGCTCGATGGCATCGAGTCGGGGCTCGCCCACCAGACGCTGCTCGGGGTAACCGGCTCGGGCAAGACCTTTACCATGGCCAACGTGATCGCCACCCTCAATCGCCCCACCATGATACTGGCGCCGAACAAGACCCTGGCCGCCCAGCTCTATGGAGAGATGAAGGAGTTCTTCCCAGAGAATTCTGTGGAGTATTTCGTCTCCTACTACGACTACTACCAGCCGGAAGCCTATGTGCCGACCACGGACACCTTCATCGAGAAGGATGCCTCCATCAATGATCACATCGAGCAGATGCGGCTGTCGGCCACCAAGGCGCTGCTGGAGCGGCGCGACGTGGTGATCGTCGCCTCCGTCTCGGCCATCTATGGCCTCGGAGACCCCCAGGCCTACCTCAGCATGATGCTGCACCTCAAAGTGGGGGATGTGATCAACCAGCGGGACATCCTGCGCCGCCTCGCCGAGCTGCAATATACCCGCAACGACGTGGCCTTCCAGCGCGGCACCTTCCGGGTGCGGGGAGAGGTGATCGACATCTATCCCGCCGAATCGGACAAACTGGCCCTGCGGGTGGAGCTGTTTGACGAGGAAGTGGAGCGGCTCTCCCAGTTCGATCCCCTGACCGGCGCCATCGAGCAGACGGTGGTGCGCTACACCATTTATCCCAAGACGCACTATGCCACGCCGCGCGAGACCATCCTCGGGGCCATCGATCACATCAAGGAGGAGCTCAAGGGGCGTCGCGAGCAGTTGATGAGCCTGAACAAGCTGGTGGAGGAGCAACGCATCACCCAGCGTACCCAGTTCGACATCGAGATGATGCAGGAGCTGGGTTACTGCTCCGGCATCGAGAACTACAGCCGCTATCTGTCCGGACGCGCCCCCGGCGAGCCGCCGCCCACCCTGTTCGATTACCTGCCGGGGGATGGTCTGCTCATCATCGACGAGTCCCACGTGACCGTGCCCCAGATTGGCGCCATGTTCAAGGGTGACCGTTCGCGCAAGGAGACGCTGGTGGAGTACGGCTTCCGTCTCCCCTCGGCGCTGGACAACCGGCCGCTGAAGTTCGACGAATTTGAAGCCCTGATGCCCCAGACGGTGTTTGTCTCGGCGACTCCCGGCCCCTACGAGCTGGAGAAGTCCGGTGGCGACGTGGTGCAGCAGGTGGTGCGTCCTACCGGGTTGCTGGATCCCGAGATCGAGGTGCGCCCGGTCACCACCCAGGTGGACGATCTGCTCTCCGAAATCCGCTTGCGGGTCGCGGTGGAGGAGCGGGTGCTGGTCACGACGCTCACCAAGCGGATGGCGGAGGATCTGACCGAATACCTGGCAGATCACGACGTGCGGGTACGCTACCTGCACTCGGATATCGATACCGTGGAGCGGGTGGAGATCATCCGGGATCTGCGCCTTGGCAAGTTCGATGTGCTGGTGGGCATCAACCTGCTGCGCGAAGGGCTCGACATGCCGGAGGTCTCCCTGGTCGCGATTCTGGATGCGGATAAAGAGGGCTTCCTGCGCTCCACCCGTTCTCTCATCCAGACCATAGGCCGGGCGGCTCGCAACCTCAACGGCAAGGTGATCCTCTACGGGGATACCATCACCAACTCCATGAAGGTGGCCATCGAGGAGACGGAGCGGCGTCGCGCCCTGCAGCATGCCCACAATCTCGAGCACGGCATCACGCCGAAGGGGCTCAACAAGTCGGTGGGGGATGTCATGGACATGGGGGGCAGCCGCACGGCCGGCAAACCTGGCAAAGGCAGTCGCAAGGCCGCCGAGCCGCAAGGGGAGTACCATGCCCGCTCCGCCAGCGAGATCAGCAAGGAGATCAAACGGATGGAAGAGCAGATGTTCCAGCACGCCCGGGATCTGGAGTTCGAGCAGGCCGCCGCCATGCGGGATCAGATCCAGCGGCTGCGCAGCGAGTTGATCGAGAGTTGAGCAGCAAACGCTGGCTCATCTGGCGGCGTCTGCGTCGCCTCTATTTCGGGTTTCGCCATCCTGCCACCCCCTGGTGGGCCAAGGGGCTGGTGATCCTCATCCTGCTCTATGGCATCAGCCCGGTGGATCTTATCCCCGACGTGGTGCCGCTGCTGGGCTGGCTCGATGACCTCAGCCTGTTGCTGGTGCTGATCTGGGGCTGGGAGTCCTGTCTGCCCGCTGAGGTCAGAAAGGGGCTGGACGCGCTGGAATAAACACTGTGCATCCATCTGCGTGTGAGGTGGCCATCAGGTTTATCTATCAGGATCTCCTGCCCCAGCTGTGGATTGTGGCGTGCAGGGTATTGGCGTAGACTCCACGCCGTTCACTTCATGGGTAAGAAAAAATGGATCTGATCCTGTTTGCGATTGACTTTATTCTGCACGTCGACGTGCATCTGAAAGAGCTGTTTGAAAACTATGGCGTCTGGGTATACGCCATCCTGTTCCTCATCATCTTCTGTGAAACCGGCCTGGTGGTGACTCCCTTCCTGCCCGGGGATTCCCTGCTGTTTGCCGCCGGGGCGCTCACCGTGGGCAGTGCGCTGGATGTACACACCCTGGCCGCCGTGCTGATCGCCGCCGCCGTGCTCGGCAATGTGGTGAATTACACCATAGGGCACTTCTTCGGGGAACAGCTGTTTCGCAATCCGGATTCGAAGATCTTTCGCCGCGACTACCTGGTGAAGACCCACGCCTTCTATGCCAAGCATGGTGGCAAGACCATCATCATCACCCGCTTCTTGCCCATCGTGCGGACCTTCGCCCCCTTCGTGGCGGGCATGGGAGCCATGACCTATCCGCGCTTCCTGGCCTTCAATCTGGTGGGGGGGCTGTTGTGGGTGCTCTCCTTCGTCTATGCCGGCCACTTCTTCGGCAACCTGCCTGTGGTGCGCCACAACTTCACCCTGCTCATCTTCGGCATCATCGGTGTCTCCTTGCTGCCCATGATCATCGGTATGGTGAAAGCCAGGCGCAGTGCGGACAAGCCCGCCTCCTGATAGGTACAACCCCATAAAAAGAGGGAGCCAGTGGCTCCTTTTTTTATGGGCGGTCGATCACCGAAAGTTGTAGCAACGCCCCTTGACCAAGTTGCTGAGGGTCACTCCCACGAGTACCGGCTGGAAAGAAGGGCGGAGAAGGCGATGAACGATGACAACAGATGTGAAAAAGGGAGCCGGTGGCTCCCTTTTTTATGGAGGGCCGATCACAGGATCAGTTGCAGCAGCGTCCCTTGACCAGGTTGCCGACGGCGACCACCACGAACACCAGCAGATAGGCGGCGAAGATGGCGATCAGCCACTGGGGCATGGAGAAGCTCAGGAATTGCCAGGTGATCTCGCTGCAGTCCCCGTCCGGGAAGAAGAGCCAGGGGATCCATTGGTCCAGCGGCGCCCAGCTCGGGAAGTCGACAAAGCCTTCGCACACGTTGAAGGGGGAGGGATTCAGCTGATAGTCCACATGCTTGAGTGCCAGTTTCAGACCCCAGAAGGCGCTGTAACCCCACAGCAGCAGGGCGCTCCAACGCAGATACCATTTCTGCGGGGAGACCATGCCGAGCAGACCGGCCGCGAGCACGCCGAAGATGGCGATCCGCTCGTAGATGCACATGACGCAGGGGTGCAGACCCAGCACATGCTGGAAGAAGAGGGCGCACAACTCGAGGAACAGGGCGGAGGCGGCCAGCAGTCCCCACGCCAGCCGATGGCTGGCAATACGGCGAAGGAATTCGATCATCTGATTGATCTCACAGAGAAAATAGTGGCTGAATTAGAGCAGAGCCGGATCCAAAAGAAAAGGGCCCTCGTGGACCCTTCCATCATCAATGTGCCGCAGGCAGCAGGGTGGGTATATCCGCTCCCTGTATCAGCCAGCCCGCCTGGTAGAACCATTCGGTGGCGGGAGCGAGCAGCTGCTCCACCGCGAAGAAGCCCACCAGCCCCAGTACCAGGGTGTAGGGCAGCGCCATCCACACCATGCGACCGTAGGAGAGGCGCAGCAGGGGTGCCAGCGCCGAGGTCAACATGAACAGGAAGGCGGCCTGGCCGTTGGGGGTGGCGACTGAGGGCAGGTTGGTGCCGGTGTTGATGGCCACCGCCAGCAGATCGAAGTGCTCGCGACTGATGGCGCCGTTGAGCAGGGCTGTCTTCACCTCGTTGATGTAGACGGTGCCGACGAAGACGTTGTCGCTCACCATGGAGAGCAGGCCGTTGGCGATATAGAAGAGGGCGAGCTGATCCTCGGGCTTGGCGGCCAGCACCCACTGGATCACCGGCTTGAACAGCTGCTGATCGATGATCACCGCCACCACGCTGAAGAAGACGGTGAGCAGGGCGGTGAAGGGCAGCGCCTCGTGGAAGGCCTTGCCGAGGGCATGCTCCTCCGTGATCCCGGTGAAGGAGGTGGCGAGGACGATGACGGTCAGGCCGATGAGGCCCACGGCCGCCAGGTGCAATGCCAGCCCGGTGATGAGCCAGAGGGCGATCAGCGCCTGGACGATGAGCTTGGCCTTCTCTTGGGGGGAGCGCTGTGCATCTTCGTCCTGCTCGTACTCCTCCATGATGCGGCGCACCGGCTCGGGCAGCCTGGTGCCATAGCCAAACCAGCGGAACTTCTCCACCAGGATGCAGGTGAGCAGGCCACAGATGAACACGGGTATGGTCACCGGCGACATGCGGATGGCAAATTCGCCGAAGTGCCAGCCGGCCTGCTCGCCGATGATGAGGTTCTGGGGTTCCCCCACCAGCGTACAGACACCCCCGAGGGCGGTACCGATGGCGGCATGCATCATCAGGCTGCGCAGGAAGGCACGAAACTCGTTCAGATGTTGTCGGGTCAGTTCATCGATGCCGTCATCGTCATCGTGCAGATTGCTTGCCTCTTCCTTCGAGGCCACCTTGTGATAGATGGCGTAGAAGCCGGTGGCGACGCTGATCACCACGGCGATCACGGTCAACGCATCGAGGAAGGCTGACAGGAAGGCCGAGACCAGGCAAAACGCGAGGGAGAGCAGGGTCTTGGAATGGATGCGCACCAGCATCTTGGTGAAGACATAGAGCAGCAGCTGCTTCATGAAGTAGATGCCTGCCACCATGAATACCAGCAGCAGCAGCACTTCGATATTGGCGACCAGCTCATGCTTGATCTGGTCGGCGGACGTCATGCCGATCAACACCGCCTCGATGGCCAGCAGGCCGCCGGGTTGCAGCGGATAGCACTTGAGGGCCATGGCCAGAGTGAAGATGAATTCGACGACCAGCAGCCAGCCAGCCAGGAAGGGATCAATGTGGAAAACGATCGGATTGATCAGCAAAAACAAGACGATGGCAATTTTGTACCATTTAGGGGCATTGCCCAAAAAATTCCTTGCAAAAGCGTGCCCTAGGCTGATTGGCATAATGGTTGTTCTCTGTTCTGTTGTTGATATCTGCGTCTGTGCAGTCGAGCCAAGATGGCCCGAACATTTGGATAGTCACCTTTATCAAATTGATTGCACATGATTTTAATCAAATGAGCGCTAACTATAAATAACGTCGCAGTGCTTGCCCAGACGCGATGAGCATTAATCACCCTCATAGGGTGTTGATTGGCGCTGTTCATGCACCCAAAGACGCCATATGGCTGCACATTGCATCCAATTACCGTCATCCCGTGGGGGAATTGGCATCTTTATGTGTCTTTTATCTACTTATCCCTCATCGACAGGGGAGGGACGCCACTTAAATCAGATTTCGTGCGCGGGCTGGCGCACGACCGGCAGACGGCCTGTCGGGGACTGGCCGTCGGAGAGAAAGCACGCTTAGGGTATCTTGGTGCCTGGTCGCGCTGTCATTGACGGTTCTGGTGAATTTCGTGACGAGCAGTGCGGGGGAGTGTAGTGGGTATCGCATGGTGATGACCTCCTGGGATGTAAAGCCGATGGATACTGTAGCGCGTCTGACTCGACCGATAATCCGCCAGTTATTCTCAACACTGTCTCGTTTTTTGAGCCAATGAGGGCGGCAGTATTGACGCTGTATCTTCGAGCCCATCAGGAAGGCCGGTGTCGGCGTGGTTATATCAAGGAGGACCTTCATCCCTGCGTGTCATCTCGATCCTTCATCAGAGGGATTTCAATTGGATAGCAAGAAACATATTTTTAACAAAAACTTCCGGTTTATGTGAGCAGAGGACTGACCTTCTGCTTGCCTGCATGGTCGGCTTTGCTATTATTCGTGAGCCTTTTTACGTACTACAACAGAGTCACTACATGGTCATCAAAGCGCAAAGCCCCGCTGGGTTTGCCGAGGAATACATCATCGAGTCCATCTGGAACAATCGCTTTCCTCCTGGATCCATTCTGCCGGCGGAGCGTGAACTGTCCGAGTTGATTGGCGTGACTCGCACCACCTTGCGCGAAGTGCTGCAGCGTCTTGCCCGTGATGGTTGGCTCACCATCCAGCATGGCAAACCGACCAAGGTCAACAATTTCTGGGAAACCTCGGGCCTCAATATCCTGGAGACCCTAGCTCGCCTCGATCAGGACAAGGTACCGGACTTGGTTGCCCAGTTGCTGTCGGCCCGAACCAACATCTGCACCATCTTCATTCGTGGCGCCATCCGCAACAACCCGGAGCAGGCTGCCGAGATCCTGCGCGGAGCCGCTGAAGTCGAGAACACGGCTGAAGCCTATGCCGAGTTCGACTACCGGCTGCATCATCAGCTCTCCTTTGCCTCCGGCAATCCCATTTACGCCTTGATCCTCAACGGTTTCAAAGGCTTGTACAGCCGGGTCGGACGCTACTACTTCTCCGACAAGCAGGCCCGCGAGACAGCGGATGCCTATTACAAGGTGCTGCTGGGCTTGGCCGAAACCAAGAACCACGACGCCGTATTCATGACGGTGCGTCAATACGGTATCGAATCCGGCAAGTTGTGGACTCGTCTGCGCCAGGATATGCCGAGCAACCTGTGCGACAACTGATGCTCGCAGCATAAAAAAACGCGCCTTTCGGCGCGTTTTTTTATGGCTGTATCCTGCGGTCAGGCGACTGTCTTGCGTTCCGGGCAGCGCCCTATGATGTCCGCGGGCAGCTCCCCGTTATCCTGCTCCAGCACCACATCGAAACCCCACAGTTGATGCAAATGCTTGAGTACCTCATGACGGGATTCCCCGAGGGGTATCCGGTTGTGGGGCACATAGCGCAGGGTCAGGGATCTGTCTCCCTTCACCGCCACGTTGTAGACCTGAATGTTGGGTTCCAGGTTGCTCAGGTTGTATTGCGCCGACAGTGTGTTGCGTACCAGTCGGTAGCCCTCCTCGTTGTGGATGGCCGAGACCTTGAGGTAGTTCTTGAGGTCATCGTCATCAATGGCGAACAGCTTCATGTCCCGCATCACCTTGGGACTCAGGAACTGGCTGATGAAGCTCTCGTCTTTGAAGTTCTGCATGGCGAAATGCAAGGTATCGACCCAGTTGGTGCCGGCATAGTCCGGGAACCAGTATCTGTCCTCCTCGGTCGGGTGTTCACAGATCCGCCGCAGATCGGTGAACATGGCAAACCCCAGGGCGTAGGGGTTGATGCCCGAGTAGTAGCGGCTGTTGTAGGGGGGCTGATAGACCACGTTGGTGTGGCTGTGCAGCACCTCCATCATGAAGCGGTCGCTGATCTTCCCCTCGTCGTAGAGGTGATTGAGGATGGTGTAGTGCCAGAAGGTGGCCCACCCCTCGTTCATCACCTGGGTTTGTTTCTGCGGGTAGAAGTATTGACTGATTTTGCGCACTATTCGCACGATTTCACGCTGCCAGGGTTCCAGCAGTGGTGCATTCTTCTCGATGAAGTAGAGAATGTTCTCCTGTGGCTCGGGAGGGTAGCGCCTGTCCTCGACTCCGGAGGCCTTGTGCTGCTTGGGCAGGGTGCGCCACAACTCGTTGACCTGGGTCTGCAGGTAATCTTCCCGCGCCTTCTGGCGCCGCTTCTCTTCGGCGAGTGAAATCTTCTGGGGCCGCTTGTAGCGATCCACCCCGAAGTTCATCAGGGCGTGGCAGGAATCGAGCAGCCGCTCGACCGCATCGATGCCGTGTTTCTCCTCGCACTCCGTGATGTAGTTCTTGGCAAACAACAGGTAGTCGATGATGGAAGAGGCGTCGCTCCAGGCCTTGAACAAATAGTTGTTCTTGAAAAAAGAGTTGTGACCATAGCAGGCGTGGGCCATTACCAGGGCCTGCATCGGCATGGTGTTCTCCTCCATCAGGTAGGCGATGCAGGGATCCGAGTTGATGACGATCTCGTAGGCCAGCCCCATCTGGCCGCGTTTGTAGTTGCGTTCGGTGTGAATGAAGCGTTTGCCAAAGGACCAGTGTTGGTAACCGATGGGCATGCCCACGCTGGAGTAGGCATCCATCATCTGTTCGGCGGTGATCACCTCGATCTGGTTGGGGTAGGTATCCAGCCGATACGACTTGGCCACCCGGGCAATCTCCTGGTGATAGGTCTCCAGCAGATCGAAGTTCCAGTCAGGACCATCGTCCAGGGGGGCTATTTTTCTCGCAGTTTCTACCATATGTGCTCCCTCAAGCCGCCTGCTTCTTGAACAGCTCCCGGAATACCGGATAGATGTCCTCTACCTTGCGAATGTGCTCCATCGCGAAGTGGGGGAATTGCTCGGCCACCGACTCGTATTCGTGCCACAGGGTCTGGTGGGCGCGGGTGGTGATCTCGATGTAGGAGTAGTAACGCACCCGCGGCATGATGTCGCGCAGCAGGATCTCCCGGCACTGGGGGGAATCATCCGCCCAGTTGTCCCCATCGGAGGCCTGCGCCGCATAGATGTTCCACTGGTTGGCGGGGTAACGCTCGTTGATGATGTCGTTCATCATCTTGAGGGCGCTGGAGACGATGGTGCCGCCAGTCTCCTGGGAGTAGAAGAACTCGTGTTCGTCTACCTCCTTGGCCTGGGTATGGTGGCGGATGTAGACCACCTCCACATTCTTGTAAGTGCGGCTCAGGAACAGGTAGAGCAGGATATAGAAGCGTTTGGCCATCTCCTTGGTGGCCTGATCCATGGAGCCTGACACGTCCATCAGGCAGAACATCACCGCCTGGCTGGAGGGGACGGGCCGCTTGACGAAGTTGTTGAACTTGAGATCGAAGGTATCGATGAAGGGGACTGCCTCGATACGGCGCTTGAGCTCCCGGATCTCCTTCTCGAGCTGCGCCATCTCGGCGAAGTGATCGTTGGGCTCACCGGCGAGCAGGGCAAGCCGCTCCTCCAGCTCGCGCAGCAGGCGCTTCTTGCAGGCCTGCAAGGCCATGCGCCTGGCCAAGGAGTTCTGCAGTGAGCGGACCACATTGATGTTGGCGGGCACCCCGTTGGAGGTGTAGCCAGCCCGATAGGTTTTCATCTCCATCAGCTGGTTGAGCTGGGTTTTCTGCAAGCGGGGCAGCTCCAGATCTTCAAACAGCAAGTCCAGATATTCATCCTTGGAGATCTGGAACACGAAATCATCCGCGCCTTCCCCTTGATCCGAGGCCTGGCCTTCGCCGCTGCCCTGACCACCGCCTCCTCCCTTGGGGCGGTCAATCTTGTCGCCAGAAATGAATTGATCGTTGCCAGGATGGACCATCTCCCGTTTGCCGCCCTGACCTTGATGGAAGTGGGGTTCACCGATGTCCTTGGTCGGGATACTGATGCTCTCGCCCTTGTCCACGTCCTGAATGCTGCGTTTGGAGACAGCATCCGAGACCGCTTGTTTGATCTGCTTCTTGTAGCGGCGGATGAAGCGCTGCCGATTGACAGCGCTTTTGTTTTTGCCGTTGAGCCTGCGGTCGATAAAATGCGCCATAACTCCCCCTTGAACCACGGCAGGGTCAGGATGACTTGCGTACCCTGAGATACCATTCGGAGAGCAGCCGCACCTGCTTGCGGGTGTAGCCCTTCTCCATCATCCGCTCTACAAAGTTGTCGTGCTTCTTCTGCTCTTCGGCCGACGTCTTGCTGTTGAAGGAGATAACCGGCAGCAGCTCCTCCGTGTTGGAGAACATCTTCTTCTCGATCACGGTGCGCAGCTTCTCGTAGCTGGTCCAGTTGGGATTGCGGCCCGCGTTGTTGGCCCGCGCTCGCAGCACGAAGTTGACGATTTCGTTGCGAAAATCCTTCGGGTTGCTGATCCCTGCCGGTTTCTCGATCTTTTCCAACTCGCTGTTGAGGGAGGCCCGGTCAAACAACTGGCCGGTTTCCGGGTCACGGTACTCCTGATCCTGGATCCAGAAGTCGGCATAGGTGACATAGCGATCGAAGATGTTCTGCCCGTACTCCGAGTAGGACTCGAGATAGGCGGTCTGGATCTCCTTGCCGATGAACTCGACATAGCGCGGGGTCAGATAACCCTTGATGAACTCGAGGTAACGATCATGCAGCTCCTGCGGGAATTGCTCGCGCTCTATCTGCTGCTCCAGCACATAGAAGAGGTGCACCGGGTTGGCGGCCACTTCCGCATGATCGAAGTTGAACACCCGGGAGAGGATCTTGAACGCGAAGCGGGTTGACAGGCCATTCATGCCCTCGTCCACGCCAGCGTAGTCGCGATACTCCTGATAGCTCTTGGCCTTGGGATCCGTGTCTTTGAGGCTTTCGCCGTCATAGACCCGCATCTTGGAGTAGAGACTGGAGTTTTCCGGCTCTTTCAATCGGGACAGCACGGAGAACTGGCCCAGCAGCTCCAGGGTGCCCGGGGCACACTTGGCATCGGTCAGTTCGCTGTTGAACAGCAGTTTTTCATAGATCTTCACCTCTTCCGAGACGCGCAGGCAGTATGGCACCTTGACGATGTAGACCCGGTCGAGGAAGGCTTCGTTGTTCTTGTTGTTACGGAACTGCTGCCATTCAGACTCGTTGGAGTGAGCCAGCAGTATGCCGTCGAAGGGGAGGGCAGAGAGACCTTCTGTGCCGTTGTAGTTGCCCTCCTGGGTGGCGGTCAGCAGGGGGTGCAGCACCTTGATGGGGGCCTTGAACATCTCCACGAACTCCATCATCCCCTGGTTTGCCTTGCAGAGCGCCCCCGAGTAGGAGTAGGCATCGGCATCATCCTGGGCGTAATGTTCCAGCATGCGGATATCGACCTTGCCGACCAGGGAGGAGATGTCCTGGTTGTTGTCATCGCCGGGCTCTGTCTTGGCGATGGCAATCTGATCGAGGATGGAAGGGCTGACCTTCTCCACCTTGAACTTGGTGATGTCCCCGCCAAACTCGTGCAGCCGTTTGGCTGCCCAGGGCGACATGATGGGGCGCAGATAACGGCGCGGGATGCCGTACTCTTTTTCCAGGATCTCGCCATCTTCCTCGATGTCGAACAGGCAGAAGGGGTGATCGTTGACCGGTGAGCCCTTGATGCGATAAATGGGCACTTTCTGCATCAGAGATTTCAGCTTCTCGGCGAGGGACGACTTGCCGCCGCCGACAGGGCCGAGCAGATAAAGAATTTGCTTCTTCTCCTCGAGCCCCTGGGCCGAGTGTTTGAGGTAGGAGACGATCTGTTCGATGGCCTCTTCCATGCCGTAGAAGTCTTTGAAGGCGGGATAGCGTGCGACGACGCGATTGGAAAACAGGCGGCTGAGGCGCGGATTGACCGAGGTGTCGATCATTTCCGGCTCGCCAATGGCAACCAGCAGCCGCTCGGCGGCGGAGGCGTAGCAGGATTTGTCCTGTTTGCACATATCCAGGAACTCCTGGATGCTGTACTCCTCCTCTCTGGCTTTCTCATACCGCTGTTGATAGTGCTCGAAGATGCCCATAAATTAGCCCTCGATTTAGTCGCTTACCCTGAAAAGAGTGGATCACTACTTTTGTTCTGTTTACCTCTTAAGCCTAGTCAACAGCCCCCAGTAATCCATCAACATCATTGGTTTAAGTTTACAAGGAAGCTTCCCGATCCTGATGTGGGAAGGAACAGCCAGTGTTCTTTGTATGTTACTGACTGTTAAATTATTTCTGCCATGACAGTGAGGTAAATGTCAAAGACATAAAAAATAAATATTTATATGGCAGGGACAGGAAACGAGACCCTGTGATGTGGAGAAACCACAGGCCAGATGGCGCAAGGGAGACAAGGGGATTGGCAGTGAAATGGCATTGCGCTTACGTTAACGTAATGGTGTTTGTTTGGTGCTTAAGCTCTAATTTTTACATTGACGCTACATTCTGGCTGCACTAGATTGGCCCTGTGTCGAGCAGTCATCGCTTTAGCAAGAGAGCGGGTGATTGTGCAGATACTAAGCTCTGTTTAAGCACGTTTCCGTTGGCTTGACCCTCGCATCCGCGAGGGTCTTATTTTTTTGGCGCCCGGTAAACATCCTTAGAAAATAGCGGGGTAGGCTCGTGATACTGCCGCCAGCACGTCGGCGAAGGGATGGGCTGCCAATTGGCCAAAACCCGCCAGGTTCTTTGCCTTGACGCGGGTGGAGAGCGGGGTGGCGATGCCGCACAGGAAGCGGGTCAGCACGCGGGGATCCTGGCTCTTGCCTAGGGCGACAAAGGGATCGCACCAGGCACGCAGACCGTGCTCATTGGGCAGGGGCGGGCTTGGCAGCACGGGCAGGTTGGCAATCTCCCCCCGACAGACGGAGCAGTGCCCGCAATGGGTGGGTGCCTGCTGATCGGCAAAATAGCGGGCCAACTCGTGGCTCAGGCATCGGGTTGAGGTAAAGAAGGCCAACAGCGCCTGCAACCTGGCCAATTCACTCTGCTCTTTTTGCGTGAACAGGTCGTGCAGCCGTGTGGCCAAGGGCTCGATGGCAAGATCCTGGCGCAATACCCGATACACTTCCGTCATCTGTTTGCTCTCGAGCTCGATCCAGCCCTGTTGCTGCAGATAATCCAGCGCCGCCGCCGCGCGGTGCCGCTCGCCCTGATACCCCTGCCAGAGCGCCTCGAAGTCCATGGTGCACCAGCTGCGAGCCTGGGGGGCACAGGCAAACAGCTGCTCCAGAAACTGGCGGCGATCGGGATTGAAACGAGCCAGGATTTCCCCCTTGTCCAGCACGAACTTGAAGCGATATTCGGCGAAGTAGCTGTAGGCCGGCGCAATGACCCCCTCCATTTCCAGATAGACCAGCAGGGTCTTGAGGGGCAGTTGGCGAATATTGGTGTCGTTGGAGAGCCGCAGCAGACCAAATTCCCACTCACTGCCACTTTGTTGCACCGTCTCGAGCAGCGCCAGTATGGCTGATCTGTCCGGGGTATCCCCATAGACGAAGTTCTCCAGCACCGGCAACTGGGCGCGATTGGCCAGCACGACGCAGCGGGAGGGCAGACCATCGCGGCCGGCGCGGCCTATCTCCTGGCTGTAGTTTTCGATGGATTTGGGCAGATCGTAATGAATGACCCGGCGGATATCGGCCTTGTCGATGCCCATGCCGAAGGCGATGGTGGCGACGATGCAATCCTGTTTGCCCGCCATGAACTCATGTTGGATCCGGCTACGCACGTCGCTATCGAGCCCGGCATGATAGGCGCAGGCCCTGATGCCTGCCCGCTGCAGGCGCTCGGCACACTGCTGCGCACTGTGCTGCAGGGTGACATAGACGATGGTGGGCGCCGCGGGCTCCTTCAGGATCTCGGCAATCAGCCACTCATCGCGCGCCTCGGGAGGCAGGGGAACGACGGCGAGATCCAAGTTGGGGCGATAGAAGCCGGTCACCACCAGGTCTTCCTTATCTATGCCGAACTTGGCCTGCATGTCTGCCATCACCGCCGGGGTGGCGGTGGCGGTGAGCAGCAATACCTGGGGAATGGCGAGCTCGCGGCGATGACTCGGCAGCTTCAGATAGTCCGGGCGAAAGTTGTGGCCCCACTCCGAGATGCAGTGCGCCTCATCCACCACCAGCATCGAGATCGGCACCCCGGCGATAAAGCGGCGAAAGCGTTCGTTCTTGAGGCGCTCCACCGAGATCATCAGGATCTTCAACTGGCCGTCGCTGGCCTGCTGCATCACTCGTCGACTCTCTTCCGCCGTCAGGCTCGAATCCAGGCTGGCAGCGGCTATGCCCTTGCTCTTCAAAAAGGCGAGTTGATCGTGCATCAGGGCGATCAGCGGCGAGATAACCAGGGTCAGGTGGGGCAGGGCGAGGGCGGGCAATTGATAGCAGAGGGATTTGCCCGCGCCGGTCGGGAAGATGGCGGCCGCACTCTTGCCCGCCAACAGGCGGCTGATCACCGCCTCCTGACCGGGTCTTAACCGATCAAAACCGAAGTGACGGGTCAACAGAGAGGGGATCATGGCAAGGCTCCAGCACAAACAAAGAGCGGCATCATACCACCCTTGAGGGCCGGCGGGCCGACCAAGGGACTGGAGTGGCGCTATTTTGACCGACGTTGATATTGTGTTATCGCTTTGTTGTAGATTTTTTGTGAGGTAACCCTGATATTTTTCAGTGATTATGTGGAAAAAACCGATGGCAGATGGGATATTCGTTGCCGCAGTCCCGCGCGTACTGGACAGGTCCAGAAGAAGACTTGCCAGGACAGACCACGCCGGTGAGAGACCGGGGTGACGGCGTGCGGGAGATTGCAAACAGGACTAATGATTCAAGCACCCAAGCGTGCACAGGGACTATTTGATGACACAACAACACCCCCTCATAAGACTGGTCAACAGCACCAGTCTGGTTAGCCAGATCCTGGTCGGTCTGGTACTCGGTATCTTCCTCGCCATGTTCATGCCGGAATGGGCAAAGGCAGCGGGCCTGCTTGGCAGCCTGTTCGTCGGTGCATTGAAGGCGGTCGCGCCGCTGCTGGTATTCGTACTGGTCATGGCGGCGATCATCGGTCACAAACAGGGTCAGAAGACCAGCATTCGCCCGCTGCTGGCGCTCTATCTGTTTGGCACCTTCGCCGCCGCCGTGGTCGCGGTGCTGGCGAGCTTCCTGTTCCCCTCCAACCTGCATCTGGTGGCGAACAGTGCCGAGATCACGCCCCCTGGCGGCATCACCGAGGTGCTGCAGACCCTGCTGTTCAACGTGGTGACCAACCCGGTGAAGGCGCTGATGGATGCCAACTACATCGGCATTCTGGCCTGGGCCATCGGCCTTGGCATCGCCATGCGCCATGCCAATGAGAGCACCAAGGCGCTGATCACCGACTTGTCCCACGGGGTCTCCACCATCGTCAAGGCAGTGATCCGCTGCGCCCCCCTCGGCATCCTGGGTCTGGTTGCTTCCACTCTGGCCGAGACCGGCTTCGGTGCCCTGCTCGGTTACGCCCAGCTGCTGGTGGTGCTGATCGGTTGCATGCTGTTCATCGCCTTCGTGGTCAACCCGCTCATCGTGTTCTGGAAGATCAAGCGCAATCCCTATCCGCTGGTGCTGACCTGCCTGAAAGAGAGCGGCGTGACCGCCTTCTTCACCCGCAGCTCCGCCGCCAACATCCCGGTCAACATGGCCCTGTGCGAGAAGCTGCGTCTGCCAGAAGACACCTATGCGGTCTCCATCCCGCTGGGCGCCACCATCAACATGGCCGGTGCTGCCATCACCATTACCGTGCTCTCCATGGCAGCGGTACATACCCTGGGGATGGAAGTGGATCTGGCCACCGCCATCCTGCTCTCCGTGGTCGCCACCATCAGTGCCTGTGGTGCTTCCGGTGTGGCTGGCGGCTCCTTGCTGCTGATCCCGCTGGCGTGCAGCCTGTTTGGCATCAGCAACGACATCGCCATGCAAGTCGTTGCCGTGGGCTTCATCATCGGCGTGCTGCAAGACTCTGCCGAGACGGCTCTCAACAGTTCCACCGACGTGCTGTTCACCGCTGCGGCCTGCATGGCCGAAGATGAGACCCTGCTGGACGCCGCGCCCCTGTCGCGCGAAGCCTGATAACCAAAGCTTTGAAAACCAAAGGCTTGATAACGAAAGCCTGATAACAAGGCATCAAGCCTGCGAGAACGCCCTCCAGTGAGGGCGTTTTTTTATGCCTGTGATCAAGATCAGAATGCCCTCTCGGACGTCCAGTCCCAAGGGGGGTGGGCCATAGCGCCGTGCCGGTCTGAGCTGGCATCGGGGAAATGGCCCTTCACCCTCGCCATTGCTGCAAACTCACTCAATCACTCAATCACTCAATCACTCAATCACTCAATCACTCAATCCCTCAATCATCATCCCAAACCTTGTCTTGCCAGGCTTCGCAGCCGCTGTGCACCAGCTCCAGGCTGCTGTGCATGGGCCCGCTGTTATCTCCGATGAGCAGGACGAAGGACGGGATGGGGATGGGAAGGATCACCGAAGGAGAAGGGGGCAGAGGGTATTGGTGTTGCAAGAGGCCGCTTGCGGCATGAGCAGGGGAACGCCTAGGGAGGAGAGGCGAGTGCCTGGCGTGATGGTCTGTCATCGGCAGGCAGTTGTGCTGACGCTGTGGTGAGGTCTTGCATCGTGCACCAGTGAACGAAAGTCGTGCCCAAGGTGAACCGAACCCGCTCAGTGGCGGCAATCAGCGAAGAAAGGGGGGGCCTTGTGTCATGCAGCGCCCCTCGATTACGTCAGTCTTTCCCTCCACACTGCGCCCACAAAAAGCGCCCATAAAAAATGCCCGCCAGGGTTGGCGGGCATGGATGGGTCAATAGACCGCGGTTATCAGAACAGCTGGTACAGGATGGCGGAGATGGCAATCAGGCCCATGGTCGCCACGAAGACGTTGCTGATCTGGCCCTGATATTTCGCCATGGCCGGTACGCGCTTGATGGCGTACATCGGCATCAGGAACAGGATGGTCGCGATGATGGGGCCACCCAGGGATTCGATCATGCCGAGGATGGAGGGGTTGATCACGGCCACTGCCCACAGGGTCAGGATGAAGAAGGCGATGATGAACAGCTCGACCTTCTTGGTGTTCGGGGTCTTGCCGGACTTGCGCATGTTCTGGACGATCATGCCCTTCAGGCCTTCACGGGCACCCAGGTAGTGACCGAAGAAGGAGGAGACGATGGCCACGAAGGCAACCAGAGGACCGAAGTAGGAGATGATCGGGCTCGCATGCTGGTTGGCCAGGTAGGAGAGCACGGCGATGTTCTGGGACTTGGCTTCTACCAGCTGGGCCGGTGTCAGGCTCATCACGCAGGAGAAGACGAAGAACATCACGAAACCCAGCAGGATCATGGCGGTGCGCTTCAAGATGGCGTCGGACTTGGCAACGGCGTTGTCACCATAGTCGCGGCGCTGGGCCAGGGCGAAGCTGGAGATGGCCGGGCTGTGGTTGAAGGAGAACACCAGTACCGGGATGGTCAGCCACAGGGTGGTGGCGAAGTCCTTGGCGGACGGCACCTGGGAGAGGGCCGCACCGGTCCAGTCCGGGATGAGGTAGAGGGAGATGCCCGCCAGGATGGCGATGAGCGGGTACACCAGGAACTCGGTGACCTTGAGCATCAGCTTTTCACCGGCCAGCATGACCGACATCATGCCCATGATGAGCACGATGGAGAGGATCCAGCGCGGCGGTGCCGTCATCTGCAACTGGTTCACCATGAAGCTCTCGACCGTGTTGGTGATGCCCACGCCGTAGATCAGCACGATGGGGTAGATGGCGAAGAAGTAGAGCAGGGTGATCAATTTGCCTGCGCCAATCCCGAAGTGCTCTTCTACCACCTGGGTGATGTCGGCGCCGGGATTCTTGGAAGACAGCACGAAGCGGGCCAGCCCGCGGTGAGCCAGGTAAGTCATGGGACCGACCAGCAGTGCCATGACCACCAGTGGCCAGAAGCCACCCATGCCAGCGTTGATCGGCAGGAACAGGATGCCCGCGCCGACGGCGGTCCCAAACAGACTGATCACCCAGGTGGTGTCCTGCTTGTTCCAACTGCGCGCTTGCAGCGGCTGCGTTCCTTGCGTTTGTGTGGTCGCGGCGTCTTGCGCGCCGGTGACAGTATTAGACATGTGTCTCACCCCGAATGTGTGTTTTGTTGAGTCGGCGCAAGAATACTTTCTTTTTAATCAAAAATGTTGATCAAATTCACCTTTGTTGAGCCGGAACCCCTACTTTCTTATGGAAATGTGATCAAAAGAATAAAAAATCAAAATTTCTTTATCATCCTCAATGTTAGTTGAGTGTTAAATGGATAATTTCTCAGCGTCGCTCGTTAATGGAATGTTATCTCGACAGATGCTGGGCTAGCTGGCGGATCATGCTGGCCGTGGCCCCCCAGATGAAAGAATCTTGCCAGGGGATCCAATAAATGGTGTGGCTCCTGCCACCCCGGGGCAGGGTCAGGGCGATGTGGTGCGCCGGGTTGAGCAAGTGGCTCAGGGGGACCTCGAAGGCCTGCTCCACTTCATCCGGGCTCAGGGTGAGCCGATAGTCGGCGTCCACCTGGGCGAGCACCGGCAAGACATCGTAGAGGGAGATGGTATTGAGGGGGGTGAGGCTGCCGATGACCCGGATCTGGGAGGCGGGGATCCCCAGCTCTTCGTGAGTCTCCCGCAGGGCCGTCTGGATGAGGTTTTCATCCTCCGGATCCTGGCGGCCGCCGGGGAAGCTTATCTGGCCAGGATGGTGGCGCAGTTGGGTGCTGCGCCGGGTCAACAGCAGGTGAAGTCCGGTGGGACGCTCCACCAGAGGAAGCAGCACGGCAGCCGGCTTGAGCCCTGCCAGCATCAGGCGATGGGCCGGGGCAGGGCGCTGCAGCAGGAAACGGGTCAGCAACTCGGTACGATTCAAAGCCATAACCCGTGACCCCGCAGTGAGGGGCGAAGAGTGACGGGGCACACTGCCCGCTTCCGATGGATGTCGCTCATCTCGTGCTTTCTCTCCTTGACGTTGATTTGTCCAATGGCTGGCTTAGTGTGCATCCAGCAGCGGCAGAATGCGGGCCACCTTGTCGTAGGTCTCCTGATATTCGCTGTCGACCTCGGAGTCGGCGATGATGCCGCCGCCCGCCCAGCAGTGGATCTGCCCCGCTTCGGCGATCAGGGTGCGGATGCAGATGCTGGTGTCCATGCGTCCATGCTGGCTCAGGTAGCCGATGCTGCCGCAGTAGGCGTTACGCCGCTGGGGCTCCAGCTCCTCGATGATCGCCATGGCGCGGATCTTGGGCGCGCCGGTGATGGAGCCGCCGGGGAAGCAGGCCCGCAGCAGATCCACCCCTTGCCAGCAGGCATCGAGCTCCCCGTGAATGGTGGAGACCAGGTGATGGACGGCGGGGAAAGATTCCACCGCAAACAGATGGGGCACGCTGACCGAACCCGGCCGGCTCACCCGGCCGATGTCGTTGCGCAAGAGATCCACGATCATCAGATTCTCGGATCTGTCCTTGTCGGCACTGGCCAGCTCGTCGGCGCGGGCCTGATCGACTAGCGGATCCGGGTGGCGAGGGCGGGTGCCCTTGATGGGTTTGGTTTCGATGTGGCGACCATCGAGCAACAGGAAACGCTCGGGCGAGAGGCTCAGGATCGCACTCTCAGGCAGACGCACAAAGGCCGAGAATGGTGCCTTGTTGGCGGCGCTGAGGGCGAGGTAGGCGGACCACTCATCCCCCTGATAGGGGGCGCTGAAACGCTGGGTGAGATTGATCTGGTAGCAGTCGCCCGCCGCCAGATAGGCCTGGATGCGGGCAAACTTCTCGCCATACTCGGCCCGGCTCATGTTGCTCTGCCAGGGACCTCGCAGGGTAAAGGGCTGGATGGGGGAGGCGCACTGCGCCGTCAGCCATTGCAATCGGCGGGCAAGCCCCGCCTCGTCACCCCAATGCACCAGTTGCCAGCGAGCGGTCGCGACCTCTCGCAGCAGTGCCCAGTCGTAGATCCCGACCGCCATGTCCGGCACCTGGATGTCGGCCTGCGCCTGGGTTGGCAAGCGCTCGAAACGCCGCCCCAGATCGTAACCAAAGAGCCCGAGGGCGCCACCAATAAAAGGCAGCTCGGCGCCGATGGCATCGCTCTGAATGGGTTGCAGCTCCCCCAGCAGGGCCAATTGCGTGCTGGCGAGCAGGGCGAGGGGGTCTTCATCGCTTCGCACCGTGCCCTCGGCTTGGCTCACGAGCGTGCAGGTTCCCCGGGTTTCTAGGGTGGCGAGGGGATCGGCGGTGATGATGTCGAAGCGATTGTCGGCGCCAAGGGGCCCGGCGGATTCCAGCAAGATGGTCCAGGGTTGCCGCTGCAGGCGGCCAAACAGGGTGTGAAGGGATGTTTGGGGGTCGAAATGGTGGATATGCAGTCTTGGTTTCATTTTTTGTTACACAGGCAACAGTTTGCACCCAGCTCCCTAGCCGGTAAGGGTGCTCAAGCGTATCATGACCGCCGGCATTTACAGAAAAACACGTCATAAAAACACGCCCTGCCTGTCGCGCTGTGTATGCACCGCCACTAAGGCTCGGCTCAAATGGAAGCCCTTGCTCGCATTGCTTGAGACAAGGACCAGTGAGGATGATATGAGCATCATTAAAAAACAGGACTTTATTGATTCTATTGCCGACGCCCTGCAGTACATCTCCTTCTACCACCCCCTCGATTTCGTCCAGGCCGCCAAGGCTGCCTATGACCGCGAGATCAACCCGGCCGCCAAGGATGCCCTGGCCCAGATCCTGATCAACTCCCGCATGTCCGCCGAAGGCCACCGTCCTCTGTGCCAGGACACCGGCATCGTCACCTGTTTCGTCAAGATTGGCATGAAGGTGCAGTGGGACAGCGACATGACAGTGCAGGAGATGGTGGATGAAGGCACCCGTCGTGCCTACACCAATCCGGACAACCCGCTGCGTGCCTCCGTGCTCGCCGATCCGGCCGGCAGTCGCAAGAACACCAAGGACAACGCCCCGGCCGTGGTGCACATCGACATGGTGCAGGGTGACAAGGTGGAAGTGAGCATCGCCGCCAAGGGCGGTGGCTCCGAGAACAAGTCCAAGATGGTGATGCTCAACCCGTCCGACGACGTGGTCGAATGGGTACTGAAGACGGTGCCGACCATGGGCGCTGGCTGGTGTCCCCCCGGCATGCTCGGCATCGGTATCGGCGGCACCGCCGAGAAAGCGGCGGTGCTGGCCAAGGAAGCCCTGATGGAGCACATCGACATTCAGGAGCTGATCGCCCGTGGCCCGCAAACCACGGAAGAGAAGCTGCGGGTGGATCTCTATGACAAGGTCAACAAGCTCGGCATCGGTGCCCAGGGTCTGGGTGGCCTCACCACTGTGCTGGATGTGAAGGTGAAATCCGCGCCGACCCACGCCGCCTCCAAGCCGGTGGTGATGATCCCCAACTGTGCAGCCACCCGCCACGTCCACTTCGAGCTGGATGGCTCGGGTCCGGCGGAGCTGACCCCGCCCAAACTGGAAGACTGGCCACAGATCACCCGCGAGTCCGGCGGCAACGTGCGCCGGGTCAACGTGGACGGCATCACCAAGGCCGAGCTCGCCAGCTGGAAGAGCGGGGATACCGTGCTGCTCTCCGGCAAGATCCTGACCGGTCGCGACGCGGCCCACAAGCGCATCGCCGACATGCTCAAAAATGGTGAAGGCCTGCCGGAAGGGGTCGATTTCACCAATCGCTTCATCTATTACGTCGGTCCGGTGGATGCGGTCCGTGACGAAGTGGTCGGCCCGGCTGGCCCCACGACCTCCACCCGGATGGACAAGTTCACCGACATGATGCTGGGGGAGACCGGTCTCATCGGCATGATAGGCAAGTCCGAGCGTGGTCCCAAGACGGTGCAGAGCATCAAGGAGCACCAGGCTGTCTATCTGATGGCCGTGGGGGGCGCTGCCTACCTGGTGGCCAAAGCCATCAAGAAGGCACGGGTGGTGGCCTTCGCCGATCTCGGCATGGAAGCCATCTACGAGTTCGAGGTGGAAGACATGCCGGTGACGGTCGCCGTCGACTCCCAAGGCAACAATATCCATGAAACCGGCCCGGCCTACTGGTCGGCCAAGATTGCCGAGCTGGACGTCAAGCTTTCCTGAGGTGTGTTGACGGGCATGCCAGCCATGGGATGCCTGAACATGCAAGGCTGGGTTTTGGGCTCACGGCAATGATAAAAGGCGACCTCAGGGTCGCCTTTTGCATGGGTGAAAGAGCGTCATTTCCATCCCAGAACCAGCCTCCAGACCCTGACTCCTGATAACCGCCAATGGCTACCGTTTGTGACTGCCCCGGTTGGACGCGCTATCCACTCACCACGCCTTCCTCGGCCTTCGCTTCCCCATCAGCCTGCCTCAGTGATTGAGATAGATATCCTGACCACCGTAACCAAGGTTCGGGTGATGGGGGAGGCGTTGTGACTCGAAGAACCGGGTCAGCACGCCGGTACCTTGCCCCAGTCTCTTCAACTTGGCGCGATCCAGGGCGACCTGTTCGGGTAGCCAGGTCAGCACGGCGGCGCAGTGGCCGTTGCCGAGGCTCTGCTCCAGCATGCGCTGCCAGTTCTTGATCTTGGCACCGTGCACCACCAACACCCGGGCGGGATCGATCCCCTGCGCCTGCCACTGCTCGGCCACTGGCAGGCCAGGGGGGGCGATGAGCAGGATCCAGCCGCCATTATCCTGACTGAGCCGTCCCAGCTCGCTCAGCAGCGGCGTCTCGGGCTGTGCGGCCTGCTCTACCTTGGCCTGGTGGCGAGTGGGCCAGGGGGCCATCAGACCGGCAGGGGAGGATGGGATAGGGTGGCTCATATGTTTTCCTGTATGAATAACCATGCTGTATGTGTATACAGTAGTTGTAACGAGCGCCAGTGACAAGTCGTTTTCGGTCAAAAATGTGAGCCCACTAACAGGATGTTTTGTTATCTAATTGAATTTAAATGAAATTTACACTCAACCTAAGTTGGGTGTTTTTTGCGCTATGGACAAAGCGGGGGCAGGGGGTCATGGTTATACAGTATGTATGACAAGGAGGGATCGGGATGGATGTCAGCACCTTGCAACGACTGGACGCCAATATTCTGCTCGGGATCATCAACGAAAAGCTGCGGCTGGAGTGCGATGGTCTGGAGGAGCTGTTGGCCTACTACGACATGACGGAAGATCAGCTGGCCGCGCGTTTGCAGCAGATCGGCTATCACTACGACCCCATGAGCAACCAGTTCAAGGCTCATGGGTAATATGACGAGAAAAGGTGCTCCAACTGGGGCACCTTTCTTTTATTGTGGAAATGATCCTGTGAAGATTGAAATCGCTTTCACATCCATTCAGGAATGTCGTTATTTTCATGTATTTTCAAACGCTTTCAAGTATTGAAAGCCTATTCATGAACACGCTCGTTTCGTTTTTATATAACCACATGATTTATTTGAATATTAATATTTCATCTAATCTTGATTCGGAAAGGGTTTTCAGGCTTGAACTGTCATTTCCATACGTTAAAGTGTGACTCGCGTTAACGTTTCATTCAGCGGTTTTGGCTAGTATGCTCATGCCGGAACATATTCAGATATAACAACAGTGCCGGTCCCGAGATGGGATAACATTTTTATTTGTAACGAAGGAAAATGGTGTATGGCTACCAAGAAGAAGACAGACCAGGATCTCCAACTGGATAAAGATCAGCTTAAAGCGAGCATCGTGCGTCACCTGCGTTCTACCTTGGGGACAAGCGAACAGAAAGCCTCGCCGGAAGCGTGGTGGAAAGCGACGGCCGCCGCCGTCAACGAACAGGTATACGAGCGCCTGACCCGTACTCAGCAGACTCACTTCAAGAAAGATACTCGTGCGATTCACTATCTCTCTGCTGAATTCCTGATGGGGCGCCTGACTTCCAACAACCTGCACAACCTCTCCCTTTACAAGACCTGCGAAGAGGCCTTGGGGGAGCTCGGTCTGGAACTGACCGATCTGTGCGAGCAAGAGCCTGACATGGCCCTTGGCAACGGCGGCCTTGGCCGTCTGGCCGCTTGCTTCATCGACTCCCTTGCCACCCTGAACTACCCGGCCGTGGGCTACGGCATTCACTACGAGCACGGCTTGTTCCGTCAGGAATTCCAGGATGGCCGCCAGATCGAGCGTCCGGACTCCTGGCGCGAATACGGCAACCCCTGGGAGATCTGCCGTCCCGAATCGGTGCAGGAGATCCCGCTCTATGGCTACGTGGAGACCGTATTTGGCGACAACGGCGGCCTGAAGAAGGTGTGGCATGCCGGTCGCAAGATCAAAGGGGTGCCCTGGGATATCCCGGTCGTCGGCTTTGGCGGTCACACCGTCAACATCCTGCGGCTGTGGGAGTCCCGTGCCTCCGAATTCTTTGACTGGGACGTGTTCAACGCCGGTGGCTATGTGGACTCCCAGGCGGAGAAGGCCCAAGCCGAGACCATCTCCAAGGTGCTCTACCCGAACGATGAGACGGATGCCGGCAAAGAGCTGCGTCTGATCCAGCAATATTTCTTCTGCGCCTGTTCCATCAAGGACATCATGCGCCGTTACAAGCGTGCTCATGGCAGCGACTTCAGCAACTTCGCCGCCCAGATCGCCATTCAGCTCAACGATACCCACCCGACCGTGGCCATTCCCGAGCTGATGCGCGTGCTGGTGGATGAGGAAGGACTGAGCTGGGAGGCCGCCTGGGCCATCAGCTACGGGGTCTTCTCCTACACCAACCACACCCTGCTGCCGGAAGCGCTGGAGAAGTGGAGCGTCAGCCTGTTCGAGAAGGTACTGCCTCGTCACCTCGAGATCATCTACGAGATCAACGCCCAGTTCCTGAACAAGCTGGTGGAACCCAAGTGGCCGGGCGACGATGCCATCAAGGCCAAGCTCTCCATCATCGAAGAGGGGACGGTGCGCAAGGTACGCATGGGCAACCTGTGTGTCATCGGCTCTTCCAAGGTCAACGGTGTGGCCGAAATCCACTCCAAGCTGGTGAAGGAGGATCTCTTCCCCGAGTTCGCCGCGCTGTGGCCAGAGAAGATGTGCAACGTCACCAACGGCGTGACCCCGCGCCGCTGGCTGCTGGCCTGCAACCCCGAACTCGCCGCACTCTACAACGAGGTGGTGGGCAAGGAGTGGCCGCTGCAACTGGACAAGCTGCGCACCGTTACCCAGTTTGCCGACGACAAGGCATTCCAGCAGCAGTTCATGACCATCAAGCGCCACAACAAGGAGAAGCTGGTCAAGGTGATCAAGGACGAGACCGGCATCGAGGTGAGCGCGGAGGCGATCTTCGACGTGCAGATCAAGCGTCTGCACGAGTACAAGCGTCAACAGCTGAACCTCATCCACATCATGGCGCTCTATCGCCGTCTGCTGGCGAACCCGGACTACGACATGCACCCGCGGGTGTTCATTTTCGGCTCCAAGGCGGCCCCTGGCTACAAGCTGGCCAAGGACATCATCTATGCCATCAACAAGCTGGCTGAGCGGGTCAACAACGACGCCCGCATCCAGGGCAAGCTGAAAGTGGTGTTCATGCCGAACTACCGGGTAAGCCTGGCCGAGAAGATGATCCCGGCAGCGGACGTGTCCGAGCAGATCTCCACCGCCGGCTACGAAGCCTCGGGGACCGGCAACATGAAGATGGCACTGAACGGCGCCATCACCATCGGCACCCTGGACGGGGCCAACATCGAGATCGCCGAGGAAGCGGGTGCCGAGAACTGCGCCATCTTCGGGCTGAACGTGGACGAGGTGAAGGCGTTGAAGAGCCGGGGCTACAACCCCTATGACTTCTACTATGCCAACTCCGAGCTCAAGGCCGTGCTGGACTGGTTCGACACCGACTACTTCACGCCGGGTCGTCCGGGCGAGCTCTCCTCCATCAAGCGCTCCTTGCTGGAAGGGGGGGATCCTTACCTGACCCTGGCGGACTTCGCCTCCTACTCGGATGCCCACAAGCTCATCGATACCTGGTATCGGGATCCGGCGCTCTGGGCGAAGAAGGCCATCATCAACTCGGCCACCATGGGCAAGTTCAACTCCGACCGCTCCATCCAGGATTACGTGGACCGGATCTGGAATCTGAAAGCCTGCAACGTCGGCTAAGTGCATTGACTCCCAAACCCCCGCATTGCGGGGGTTTTTTATTTCATGAAGAATGGATTTTACAGGGTGAGTTCACTGCCAGAGGCGCACATGGTGGATGACATGATGTGCGACATGGTGGGAAGGCAGCGGGATCGGTGGATACAAGAAAGGCCCCGTCAGGGGCCTTGTCGAGGGGAAGGAGAGACGCCTTCTCAGTGCAGGATATCGCCGAAGCAATAGGCCAGCAGGGTCAGGATGACGGTGAACACCAGGTTCAGCACCAGGCCGGCCCGCATCATCTCGCGCTGCTGGATATGACCGCTGGCGAAGACGATGGCGTTGGGCGGCGTGGCCACCGGCAGCATGAAGGCGCAGGAGGCGCCGACCGCGATGAGCACGGAGACGACGATGGGGGAGACCCCCAGCGCTTCGGCCACCCCGGCAAACAGCGGCACCAGCAGAGCGGCGGTGGCGGTGTTGGAGACCAGCTCGGTCAGGAACACCACGAAGGCCGCGAGGCAGAGCAGGATCACGAAGATCGGCATGGTGGACAGGCTGCTGGAGAGGTGCTCCGCCAGGAAGGCGTTGGCACCGGTCTGCTTCAGGATGGAACTCAGGGTCAGACCGCCCCCGAACAGCAGCAGCACGCCCCAGTCGGTGTTCTGGTTGATGTCATCCCAGTTGGCCACCCGGCTGACGGCGATGGCGAGGATGGCCCCCATGGCGATCAGGGTATCGAACTGGGGAATGCCCCCCAGCGCCGAGGCGATGGGTTGGGAGCCAATCCACAGCAGCACAGTGGTCAGGAAGATGGCCAGGGTCGTCTTGCGCTGACCGGTCCACTCGATGGTGACTTTCTCGGTGCTGACCTGATGGGAGAGGTCGGGACGGGTGACCAGGTAGAGCAGGCCGATGCCCACCGGCATGAAGATGAGCACCACGGGAATGCCGAATTTCAGCCAGTCGGTGAAGCCAAGGCCCATCTGGGCGGCGGCGATGGCGTTGGGGGGGCTGCCCACCAGGGTGCCGATGCCGCCGATGCTGGCGCTGTAGGCGACGCCCAGCAGGACGAAGACCAGGGTACGGCGCTCCTTGTGGACGTCGAGCCCCTTGAGCATGCCGAGGGCGAGCGGCAGCATCATGGCGGCGGTGGCGGTGTTGCTGATCCACATGGAGAGGGCAGCCGTGATGGTGAACAGCACGATGGCCGCCCAACCGAGGTGCCCCTTGGCCAGTTGCATCACCTTGGCGGCGATCTGGGTATCCAGCCCCTGCTTGGAGAGGGCCGCCGCCAGTGCGAAGCCGCCAAAGAAGAGGAAGAGCACGGGGTTGGCAAAGTCGGTGAGCGACTTGCTCATGTCAAACACCCCGAGCAGGGTGGCCAGCACCGGGATCGAGATGGCGGTGATGGTGATGTTCACCGCCTCGGTCAACCAGAGGATGGCGATGAAGATGAGGATGGCGAGCCCCTTGTTGACCATGGGATCAAAGGGGAGCCAGGCGAGCATGGCACAGAGCAAGAGGACGTCAGCGATGACGATCCCGGCCTTGACGTCGAGCCAGCGTGGGGGTGCAGAGGGTACGGCAGAGGTATGCATGATGTGTTCTCGGTTAATTTATGGTTGTTGTTGTGTTGCCGAGGTTACATTTGATCCCCTGTTTGAAACAGGGGTAAGTGAGCAAAGCATGTGGCGTCTCACAGAGTTAAAAAGAAATTAAACACCATGAAAACAAAAATTAAACATTGTGTTTTCATTTGTCCTGGGGAAGGGAGGAGAGCAGCCACTCCTTGAACAGGCTCTTTGGCAGCGAGCCGCTGCGTTGGGCCAGGATCTGCCCGCGTTGGAACACCATCAAGGTGGGAATGCTGCGAATGCCGTAGCGACTGGCGATGGTACTCTCTTGCTCGGTATCGAGTTTGACGAAACGGATGCGCGGTGCGAGCTCTCGCGCCATCTCCTGAAACACCGGGGCAAACTGCAGGCAGGGGCCGCACCAGCTGGCCCAGAAGTCCACCACGACCGGCAGGTCGGAGGCGATCAGGGTATCGAACTGATCGCTGCGTCCCGTGACCGGGGCGAGACCAAACAGGGGCTCCCGGCAGCGACCGCACTTCGCGGTCAGGTCCACTTTCTCGCTGGGCAGGCGATTGCGGGTAAAGCACTGGCTACAATAGGTAGTGATAGATGACATAATTGCGTCCTTATTTCATTGCCTTGCAACAACTTTGTTGCATTGATCGCGCCGACTAACGGTAACATAGCAGCCAGTTATTTTTCACAGTTGGCGGTCCGGCCGTGACACCTCGTCACCGGATAGTTGACCATGACATGAGAATCGAGACGGGATGAAGAGTGTTGCACGCGTCAATCGTGTTGTCCTGAGCCTTATCATCGCATCTTTGCTGGGGTTTTCGGCCTATTGCTGGCAACTGCTCAGCCAGCAGCAGCGTGCCTCCGAGTTGAGCATGGCCGCCGAGCTGGTCCTCAACCGCATCAATACCGACACCGTCTATCTGCTGGGGCGCGAGAAGGCCAGCGATGGCAGCGTGCAGCAGCGGCTCAGCCTGCTCTCCAACGTGCTCGACAAATTTGTGACCCAGATACGCGAAGACCCGGATCTCGCCGACGATCCCAAGTCCCAGGCACTGCAAAAGGACATCGACGGTTATCTGCTGGATCTCGCCAGGCTCTACACCATGGAGATGACCATCGAGTATCTGGAGCCACGTTTCCAGAGCCAGCTCGATGCCGTGCTGACGCAGCTCCCGAGCGAGACTCGGCTGCACCGGGATCTCACCGATCTGGCCAGGATCAGCCACTACCTCAGACGCAGTTGGGATACCCACGATCTGCGCCACCTGCAACAGCTGCAGCAGCGCATCGGCGACGACTATGCCGACAATGGCAAGGTGACGGCCATCAATCAGCTCAGCCAGGATTTCAATCAGCAGGTGATGGAGTATCACCGCCTGCGCAACCAGATCATCGAGATGCGGGGGCTGGCCTCCTTGCCGGTCTGGAAACAGGACAAGCTGGATCTCGCCTCCTCCCTCAAGAGCCGCTTCTATCTGATGGTGCTGGGCGGGGCCCTGCTCTGCTTCTCCCTGGTGGCGGTGACCCTGTGGCGACGCAACCAGAAGCTGAGCGAGCTGTCCCGTCACACCGGCTTGCTGGCTCAGGCCAAGAGCGATTTTCTGGCCAACATGAGCCATGAGATCCGCACCCCCATGAACGCCATCATCGGATTCAGCGCCCTGGCGCTGCAGACGGATCTCAGCCAGCAGCAGCGGGACTACCTCAGCAAGATCAAATCCTCGTCCGATACCCTGCTGCTGCTCATCAATGACATCCTGGATCTCACCAAGGTGGAGTCCGGCAAGCTGACCCTGGAGGAGATCGATTTTGACTTGAGCGAGCAGCTTGACTCCCTGGCGGCCATGTTCGCGGATCTGGCGGAGCGCAAGCAGATCGAGGTCATCATCAACAAGTCCCCGGCGGTGCCGGACTTCCTGCGCGGGGATCCCCTGCGCCTGGGTCAGGTGCTGGTCAATCTGGTCAACAACGCCATCAAGTTCACCGAACGGGGGGAGGTGGAGCTCTCCATCACCCTGGTCAACCAGCACCCCATGCGGGTCTGCTTCAGCGTGCGGGACACCGGCATCGGCATCGCGCCGGACAAGCAGACCCAGCTGTTCCAGCCCTTTACCCAGCTGGAGGCGGGCAACACCCGCAAATATGGCGGCTCCGGGCTCGGTCTCAACATTTCCCAGCGGCTGGTCGGGCTGATGGGGGGAGAGATTTCGGTGCAGAGCAAGCCCGGGGTGGGTTCCACCTTCGAGTTCGAGATCCCCATGTCCCAGGCGGTATACGGGGTATCCGGGCGGCGGGTCTTCTTCGAGCACCAGCCCCTCATCCTGATGATGGACGACAACGAGTTGGTACTGGAGCTGGCCAAGGACATCCTGGGCCGGGCCGGCGCCTGCGTGATGACGGTCAACAGCGTCTCCCGCGCCCGTCAGGTGCTGCGGGAAGAGGGACAGAACATCCGCCTCGCCATCCTCGACTGGCGCATGGGTCAGGAAGATGGTCTGGATCTCGCCCTCGAGATGCATCAGCACAGCCAGTGGCAGCGTCTGCCGGTGCTGATGACCAGCGCCTGGGCCCGGGAAGGGCTGCACGGGCGCATGGAGAGCATGGGGCTGAGCCACTTCCTGGCCAAACCCATGACCGAAAACGCCCTGCTGGCCAAGGTGGACGAGATGCTCAACGGCAGCTCCCACGATCGCAATGTACGTCAGGCCGAGGTCCAGGGGGATCAGCAGCATTTCCGGGAGCTGCTGCAGGGCACCCGGGTGCTGCTGGCCGAAGACAACCGGGTCAACCAGCAGCTCATCGTGGAGTATCTGCGCCGCATCGAGGCCGTGGTCACCGTGGTGGGCAACGGACGCGAGGCGGTGGAGCAGGTGGCGGAGCAACCTTTCGATGTGATCCTGATGGACCTGCAGATGCCGGTGCTGGACGGGCTAGATGCCACCCGCCAGATCCGCAAGATGGTGGACAAGCACGACGTGCCCATCATCGCCCTCACCGCCAGCGCCATGCCGGGGGACAGGGAGCGTTGTCTCGGGGTCGGCATGAACGGCTATGTGACCAAACCGGTCAGCAAGCTGGATCTCTACAACAACCTGCTGCAGTGGGTGAAGGGTGCCAGCGCTCAGCGCCGGACCAGCCCCGAGGTCAAGCCACCGGCGCTGATGGGGGTGCTGGATCTCGACGATGCCCTGCGCCGACTGGAGCAGGACAGGGAGGCACTGCAGATCCTGTTCAAGCTCTTTCTCTCCGAACACAAGGACGATCTCTGGGACATCCGCTCCGCCCTGCGTCGCCAGCAGCCCGAGGTGGCAAGCCGACTGCTGCATACCCTCAAGGGGGTCTCTGCCAACATCTCCGCCGCGCGTCTGCAACTGCTGGCCGGTGAGCTGGAGTGGCGGCTGCGGCTGCAGGGGGATCTGAGTGAAGAGGAGCTGGCACAGTTGCAGCTTGTCTTCAGCCAGACCCGGGAGGAGGTTTCCCACTTCCTGCTGAGCGGGGATCAGCAGGAGCCAACCATGGGCCTGTTCGGCGGGCGGGACGAGCGGCTGTGACATCCGGGGGATAGCCATCGTTCTCAAGCTGGCCGCTTCAGGCTATGATGACCCGTTCACCTCGCCCCCGTTTCGGGGGCGATTGTCTTGAGCATCTCTTATGACCAAGCGGCCCTGGCGCCGCGAGCAAGGATCCTGATGTGAGCGTATTTCTGCGGCTGGGCTGGTTCTTCAAGGATCAGTGGCGGCGTTATCTCATCGCCATCACCCTGTTGATGATGGTGGCCCTGCTGACCGTGATCCCGCCCAAGGTGGTGGGTTGGGTGGTGGATGGCGTGACCAAGGGGGGGCTCGACAACGCCACCTTGATGCAATATCTGGCGGGGCTCTTGGGGCTGGGGGTCGTCATCTACCTGCTGCGCTATGTCTGGCGCGTCATGCTGTTTGGTGCCTCCTACCGGCTCGCCTATGTGCTGCGCAACCGGCTCTTCACCCACTTCACCCGCATGAGTCCGGACTTCTACCAGCGCCACCGCACCGGCGATCTGATGGCCCACGCCACCAATGACATCCAGGCCGTCGAGATGACGGCGGGGGAGGGGGTGCTGACTCTGGTGGACTCCTTCATCGTCGGGATCCTGGTGCTCTCCATCATGTGCAGCCAGTACTCCTGGCAGCTGACCCTGCTCTCCCTCTTGCCCCTGCCGGTGATGGCGTTTTTCATGAACCGTTTCGGGACCCAGATCTACAAGGAGTTCAAGGCGGCGCAGGGGGCCTTCTCGCGCCTCAACAACAAGACCCAGGAAGCCCTCTCCGGGGTGCGGGTGCTCAAGTCCTATGCGGTGGAGTCCTTGGAAGACAAGGGATTCGCCGAGCTGACCCGCCAGGCGGGGGAGCGCAACATGGCGGTGGCCCGCATCGATGCCAAGTTCGACCCCGTCATCTACCTGTGCATCGGTTGTTCCTATTTTCTGGCGGTGGCCGGCGGCAGTGCCCTGGTCATGCAGGACAAGCTGACCCTGGGGGAGCTCACCAGTTTCACCATGTATCTGGGGCAGCTTATCTGGCCCATGTTTGCCATCGCCTGGCTGTTCAACATCATAGAGCGCGGCAGCGCCGCCTATTCACGCATCGAGACCCTGCTGGCGGAGCGTAGCGATATCGAAGATCCCGCCGAGCCCCAGCCGCTCGCGCACCCTTTCCCGCTGGTCATGCAAGGGGTGGATTACCGTCTCGAGTCCCGTACCCTGCTGGCGGGAATCGATGTCTCCATCGCCGCTGGCGGCATGCTCGGCATCGTCGGGCGCACCGGGGCGGGCAAGAGTTCCCTGCTCAAACTGCTGATGCGTCTGGCCAACCCCAGCGGCGGCCGGATCACCATGGGCGGCGTAAGCATCGACAGGCTGGCCCTTGGGGAGCTGCGCAACCAGTTCGCCTATGTGCCCCAGGAGCCGTTTTTGTTCTCCACCACCATTGTCGCCAACATCGCCCTCGGCCGGCCGGATGCCAGTCGGGAGGAGGTGGAGCGGGTGGCGCGCATCGCCTGCGTGCACGACGACATCACTCGTTTCCCTCAGGGCTATGAGACCGAGGTGGGGGAGAAGGGGGTAACCCTATCCGGCGGCCAGAAACAGCGGCTCGCCATCGCCCGCGCCCTGCTGCTGGCGGCCCCCATCCTGGTGCTGGACGACGCCCTCTCGGCGGTGGACGCCCACACCGAGCAGCAGATCCTGCAAGCGCTGAAGGCCCACCGACGCACCCTCATCCTGGTGAGCCACCGCATGACGGCGGTGGAGCAGGCGGACGAGATCCTGGTGCTGGAGCAGGGCCGGATCAGCGAGCGGGGCCATCACGGTGCCCTGATGACCCACAACGGCTGGTACGCGGACATGGTGCGCTACCAGCGCCTGGAGCAGGACGTGGAGGAAAATCTGTGAACCCGACCATCAAGCGACTGCTGGCGTATTGTGCCCGCTACCCCCGCTGGCTGATTCAGGCGGGTATCTGCCTGCTGCTCGCCACCGGTGCCGAAGTGGCGGGGCCGCTGCTCATCAAGCTGTTTATCGACGACTACCTGGCGCCGCGCCAGCTGGTGTGGCCCGAGGTCGCCGCGCTGGCGGCGGGTTACCTCGGCCTGCAATTCCTGTCGGCGGCCGGTTTCTACCTGCAATCCCTGCGCTTCAATCGCATCGCCCAGGCGGTGGTGCAGCGCCTGCGCGAACAGGTGTTTGCCACCGCCATCCGCCTGCCGGCCCGTTACTTCGACAAGCACCGCTCGGGCTCCCTCATCTCCCGCATCACCAACGACACCGAGGCCATCATGAACCTCTATGTGCAGGTGATCGGGCTCCTGGTGCAAAAGGTGGTGCTGTTGTGCGGCATCCTCATCTCCATGGCCCTGCTGGATCTGCGGCTGATGCTGGTGTGTGCCACCCTGCTGCCCCTGGTGGGGGCCGTGATGTGGCTCTACCAGAAATTGAGCGTGCCCGTGGTGCGGGCCACCCGCAGCCTGCTCTCCGACATCAACAGTCGGCTCAACGAATCCCTGCAGGGGATGCCGGTGATCCAGGCCATGGTGCAGGAGCGCCATTTCGCCAGGGCTTTTGCCGAGGTGAATCAGCAGCACTGGCATGCCCGCCTCAAGAGCTTGAAAATCAACGGCATCCTGCTGCGCCCCCTGATCGATCTCTTCTACATGATGGTGCTGATAGGGCTGCTGGCCCTGTTCGCCCACGAGGGATTGAGCAGCGGTGGCGCCATCCAGGTGGGGGTACTCTACGCCTTCATCAGTTACCTCGGGCGGATGATCGAGCCTCTCATCGAGATGACCAACCAGCTCAACCAGTTGCAGCAGGCCATGGTGGCGGGGGAGCGGGTATTCGCCCTGCTGGACGAGTCCCGGGAGAGCACGGACGGTGAAGAGGCGTCACTCGAGGGGCGGGTGAGCTTCGAGCAGGTGAGCTTCTCCTACGACGGCCAGCAACCCGTGCTGCGAGAGGTGAGCTTTTGTACCCGTCCCGGCCAGATGCTGGCGCTGGTGGGCCATACCGGCAGCGGCAAGTCTACCGTCATCAGCCTGCTGATGGGCTTTTACCCCATTGGCAGCGGCACCATCCGCTTCGACGATCATTCGCTCGAGGCGCTGTCGCTTGCGGCAGTGCGCCGCAGCATCGGGCTGGTACAGCAGGATCCCTTCATCTTCGTCGGGACCTTGGCAGAGAACCTGCGCCTAGGCCGTGACGGCATCGACGAGGAGACGCTCTGGCGGGCACTGGACGAGGTGCAGTTGAAGGACTTTGTGCAGCGTCTGCCGGATGGGCTCGCAACAATGATGGAGGAGGGAGGCAAGAACCTCTCCGCCGGTCAGCGTCAGCTGCTTTCGTTTGCCCGGGCGCTGGTGGGGGATCCGCGCATCCTCATCCTGGATGAAGCCACCGCCAGCGTGGACTCCCAGACCGAGCTCGCGCTTTCCCAGGCGCTGTCGGCGGCGCGCCGTGGCCGCACCACCATCGCCATCGCTCACCGGCTTTCCACCATCGTCGATGCAGACGAGATCCTGCTGCTGTCCCGCGGTCAGGTGAACGAGCGGGGCACCCACGGCGAGCTGATGGCCGAGGGGGGCCACTACGCCCAGCTGTTCGAGATGCAGAGCCAGGGGGCCTGGCTCGAGGAGAAGCGAGCCTGAGCGGGGGGATCGCTAAAGCTTCAGATAAAAAAACAGCCGGCAGATGCCGGCTGTTTTTGTTTGGTTCACCCGTCAGACCGTGGCCTTGCTGCGGGCCAGCAACTTGGGCTGCAGCGGCGGGAAGTCGTCATTGAAGAAGGTGTCGGCCTCTTCAATCTGCGCTTTGCGCTGCTTCTGGATGAAGCTGTCGAAGTCGCGCTTGATCTCGGGATCTTTCAGCGCCTCGTAGTCGAACACATTGGCCGCATAGAGGTAGTTGAAGTGGATGTCCACGAACTCGCTGCTGGCGCAGGCGGAGGTGAACTTGCTGTTCTGACGGTCGAAGTTGACGCGGTACTGCTTGATCTTGGGCACATAGACCAGCTCGCTGCCGACCTTGAACACCTCCACCGTGATGCCCACCGTGATGGTCTTGTAGTAGTCCTTGTTGTTCTCCACCCCGAAGCGGATGGCATCCCCCTGTTTTTGCAAGAATTTATTGAAGCTGGCCAGGGCCGTGGTGCCCTGGCTCACCACCACGTCCATGATGAAGTTGATGAAGTCGGTGGCGATGCTGATCCCCTTGATGTGGCGGCTGTAGCTCTGCTGATCGATCTTGCTCGGCCCCATCAGCGGGATCTTGGAGAGCGCCCTGGCCCAGAGATCCGCATCCGTCTTGTACTGATCCCCGTAGGCCTCGGCATAGCGATTGATGTAGGCGGTGACCACAGAGGTGATGGCGATGAGGTAGGCCTTCTGCTCGGCGAGCTTGGCCATGACGGCGGGATCATCCAGCAGCTCGTTGGCCACGATGAACTCCACCAGGCCGTCTTTGTCGGCATAGGGGTCGTTCGCCACGGCCCTGGCGAGGGGCAGGTTGGCATCGTTGAAGAAGGACTCGGCCTCGTCGAACTGATCCCGGCTGTTGAGGCGATTGGCGGCGGCTTCGCGTACCAGCTGGCAGAGCAGCAGCTCGGCCTCATAGTCACTGACGCGCAGCAGCGGCAGTGCCTCCTGGTTGCTGCCAAAGGTCTTCTTGTAGGCGAGGTTGAAGTCAACCAGCACCGAATTGCAGCCGCAATCCATGGCGAAGTCGACGTGGTAGCTCAAGGGGCCCGAGGGCAGCGGTTTGCTCATCTTGCCCTTGACCGCCAGGTTGGCGTAACACTTGAGGTACTCCCTGCCAAACAGCTCGTAGGCGCGGTTGTTGTTGAAATCGAGCTGGAAGGTGCCGGCGCTCTCGCCGCCGTTGAACAGCAGTTGATTGTTACCCATCTCTCTCTTCCTTGTGTTGTGCGAAAAGGTGCTGTGCGAAAAGGTCGCCCGTGGCCGATGGCCAGTGACGGGCCTGCACAGCCTAGTGAGGGATGGGGCATCTGGTTACTGTGACTTATTCCAGTGGCGCGGCGGGGAGGCTGGGCTAGCGCGCGTGGGGAGGGAATTAGTCGTTGGTTTTCACCCGGCTAGGGCTGTCATCTCCCTGACACAGTGGCGCCGACCTGTTGAAAAAACTGCGGGGCAGGGGGCGAAATGGCGTCTGTTTCGGTCAGCATGACCTCTTTGGTCATTTGCCAAATCAATAGTGATCGCTTTTACATTTGATTTATCACTGGGAAGAGGGGGCCTGAAGGTCTGCTTGAGGGCGTTTCGGCACGTTCAACGGCCCCAAAAGATGAGCCCCGGCGCAATGCCGGGGCTCGGTGTGGGCCAATCCTGTTGTGGACGGCGCCTTGCGGCCTCAGGCCACACCAGGGACGGACCAGTCGGTACGGGTGAGAGAGGGGTTATCCCTCGGTCGGCTGGGGGGCCTGCCAGTCTCCTCCCAGGGCCTTGTGCAGCAGCACCACGTTGGTGGCGGTGCCGAGGCGCGCCACCACTTCGGCATCTTTCAGGCTGTTCTGCTGGCGCTCGGCGTCCAGCACCTGCAGGTGATCGACCAGGCCTGCGCGGTAGAGACTCTTGGCCTTGCCGAGGGCCAGCTCGGCCTGCTGGCTCGCCAGGTGCAGGTGATCCCGATACTGCTGGCTGTTGCCGTAGGCGATGAGGGCGGTCTCCACCTCGTTGAAGGCGGCATTGACCGTGTGCTGATAGGTGAGCGCCGCCTCCTCGAGACCCGCCTCCTGCGCCTTGACCCTGGCCTCGCCCCGGCCGCCGTCGAACAGATCCCAGGAGAAACCGGCCCCCAGAGCCCAGGCGGTGGAACCTGATTTGAACAGGTCATCGACATCCCCGGCCACCAGTCCCGGGCTGCCGGTCAGGAACACCTTGGGGTAGCGGGCGGCGATGGCGGCCCCCAGCTCCTGGTTCTTGGCGGCGATGGCCCGCTCGGCGCTCGCCACGTCGGGTCTGCGGGTCAGCAGGCTGGACGGCAGGCCGGTCGGGATCAGCGCCTCCATGACGGGCAGGGGACGAGGGGTGAAGCGGGCCTGGGTCCGGGCGACGGGCTCTCCGAGCAGCAGTGCCATCCGGTTCAGGTGCACGTTCCTGGCCGTGTCGAGGAGCGGCAGGCTGGCCTGGGTGGTGGCGAGGGCCGCACGGGCGTTGGCCAGATCGAGATCCGAGCCATAGCCGTTGCGATGCAGGGATTCAACCATGGCCAGGGTCTCCTGCTGGGAGCGCACGGTATCGGCGGCGATCAGGCTGCGCGTCTCGGCGCCGCGATACTGTAGGTAGTTGTTGATCACGTCTGCCGTCATGGCTGTGATCAAGCCCTTGCGCATGATGCCCGCCTGCTCGGTGCGGATGGCGGCGGCCTGACTCAGGCTGTCGATGCGACCGAACAGATCCAGTTCCCAGCTCGCGTTGGCGCCGATGAAGACGGCAGTGGGATCCCGCTCCATCAGTTGTACCGAGCCGCCACCGAGGGCGCCCGGCAGGGGCAGCGGGCTCACCGCCGGCCCCGTCAGATCGCCGTTTTCACTGAGGCGCAAATCGGTGTAGCCGCCCCCCAGACTCAACGTGGGCACCTTGAAGGAGGCGATGGCCTCCTGATAGGCCTGGGCCTGCTGGATGCGCTGGCTCGCTATCTTGAGGGTGATGTTCTGGCGCTGGGCGGCCAGCACCAGGGCATCGAGCTCGGGATCGTTGAACTGGTGCCACCATGCGAGGGGGCTCTCCCCACCGACCTGGGTGCCCGGGGTGGCCTGGTTCAGATAGACCTGGCTGACCGGGTGGGTCGGGGTCTGGTAGTCGGGGGCCAGACTGCAGCCCCCCAGCATCAGCAGGGCGATGAGGGCACTGAGGCGGCACTTATTCATGGGAGTGATCCTTGTCTGTGGCCTGCGGCGCGCGGCCTTGGGCGCGGTGCTCACGGGCGAAGAAGAGCATGTAGAAGGCGGGCATGGCGAACAGCGAGAGTACGGTCGCCGCCATCAGGCCGCCGATGATGGTGGCCGCCATCTGATCGAACAGGCGATCGGTGAGCAGCGGCACCATGCCGAGCACCGTGGTCAGCGCCGCCATGGAGATGGCCATGGTGCGATTGATGGTCGCCTCCTTGACCGCATCGATCAGCAGGCGGCCGTTGCGCCGCTCCAGCTCAATCTGATCGAGCAGGACGATACCGTTTTTGATGATCATGCCGGTGAGGCAGATCATGCCGACGATGGCCATGAAGCCGAACGGTTTGTCCATCAGCAGCAGACTCCAGATAATGCCGATGGAGGCCAGTGGCAGGGTGATAAAGATGATGAGCGGCTGGCGATAGGCGTTGAACAGGGCCATCAGGATGATGAACATCATCACCACCGCCTTGGGGGTCTGCAGCATGAGATCGTCGACGGCACGCTTCTCGTCGTAGTACTCGCCGCCCCAATGCATCGTGTAGCCTGCCGGCAGTACCATGGCCTCCAGCTCGGGCGCCAGTTGCTGGCGTACCACGGAGGCGGTGAGCTCCCCGTCCACCCCGGCCTGGACCGTGATGGCCGGCAGCCGATTGCGGCGCCAGATCATGCTCTCTTCCCCGCCGATCTCGATGTCGTCGAGCACCTGGCCGAGCGGCACGCTGTGCAGGCCGAGGGCGGAGCGCACCGGCAAGTCTGCCATGGCTTCCAGGGTGCTGTTGGCGCTGCGCAGCTTGATGGGAATAAGGTCATCCTGCTGGCGCAGGGTGCCAATCTGCAGCCCTTCGGTCGCGGTGTGAACGGCCATGGCGATGTCGGTATTGCTGACCCCGGCCTTGCGGGCCGCCGCCTGGTTGATGACGGGGGTGACCACCTTGCTCTGCTGGCGCCAGTCGTCGCGCACGTACTTGGTGTGTGGGTTGGCACGAATGATGGCCTGGGCCTGCTCGGAGAGATTGTGCAGCACGGCGGGATCCGGCCCCTCGAAGCGGGCTTCGATGCTGAACTTGTCCTTGGTGGCGAGCTTGAGATCACGGAAGCGCGGCTCGGCATAGGGGAAGCGGGTGGCGAGCCAGGCATCACCCCTGGCTACCAGGGCGGGGATGTCGTCAAAGCTGTGGGTGTTGATCAGGATCTGGCCGTAGCTCTGATCCAGGGGCTCGGGCTCGACGGTGACAGAGAAGCGCGGCGCACTCTCACCCACGTAGCTGGAGATGCTCTTCACCTCGGGCTGGGCCAGCAGCCACTGCTCAATCTCCTTCATGTCCGCCGAGGTGCTCTCGATGCGACCCCCGTTGGGCAGCCAGTAGTCGAGGAAGACGATGCTACGATCTGAGCTCGGCATGAAGTTCACGTTGAGCAGCGGCGCAGCGAGGCCGGTCAGCAGCAGCAGCGGCAAGACGGTCAGCATGGCCTTCTTGGGGTTGTCCACGGTCCAGTGTACGGCGCGGCGATAGAGACGGGCCGCCTTGCCTTCCGGCTTGCCGCTCTCATCTTCGCTCGGTGCCTTGATGAAGGCCCAGCACATCAGGGGAGTGATCAGCATGGCCACGACCCAGGAGAGCAGCAGGGAGCTGACCAGCACCTGGACGATGGAGATGGAGAACTCCGCCGAGTCGGTCTGGGAGAGCAGTACCGGCGTGGCTCCGAGGCAGGCGACCACGGTCGCGCCGAGCAGGGGGACGGCCATCTCCTTGATGGAGTCGATGACGGCGTCATCCCGGTTGATCCCTCTGGCCAGCTTGGCGATGAAGAGGTCGACGATGACGATGGCGTTATCCACCAACATGCCGAGGGCCAGGATGAAGGCACCGAGCGAAACCCGTTGCAGATCGACCCCGGTGAGGTTCATGTAGATCAGAGTAAACAGAATGTTCAGCAGCAGGCTTGCACCGACGATGGCGGCGCTTTGCCAGCCCATGAAGATCATCAGCACCGCCACCACGATGGCGATACTCTCGAGCAGGTTGAGCACGAAGTTGTTGATGGACTTGGTCACCTCTTCGGGTTGGAAGGCGATGATGCCCACTCCGGTGCCGAGGGGTTGCTCGGACTCGAACTGCTGAAGCACGGCAGTCAGTTCATCACCGATGCTGACCACGTTGATGCCGGTCTCGGGGCTCACGGCGAGGGTAATGGCCTGCTGGCCGTTGAAACGACTCTCGGTCTGGGCCGGAGTCTGGTAATCGAGGTAGACGTCGGCGACGTCTCCCAGACGCAGGGTGCCGCGCTTGTTACCGACGAGGCCGGTGGTGAGCATCAGATTGCGGACATCCTCGACGTTCTGGTAGGCGCCGGTCTGGGCCACCCGCAGGTTTTCGCGTCCCATGTCGTACTCACCGGCACTGACCGGCATGTTCTGGCTGTTGAGCTGGGCGATGAGCTCCGCCATGGAGATGTGGCTGCGGGCGAGACGTTCGCTCGACACATCGATGTTGACCACCTGCTCGCGGATGCCGTGCAGCTGCACCTTCTTGACCCCTTTGACCGCCTTGAGACGGCGCTGCAGTTCGCGGGCCTGATCCTTGAGCTGATGCATGGGAATGTCGTCCCCGTAGACGGCGAACAACATGCCGTACACTTCCGAGAATTCATCCTGCACTATGCTGATCTGCGCTTGGGGCGGGAGGGCGAGCTTGACGTCCTGCACCTTGCGGCGCAGCAGATCCCACTGCTGTGGCAGCACATCAGAACTGTATTTCTCCTGCAAATCGACGAATATCATGGAGCTGCCGGGGCGGGAGAGGGATCTCAGCTTCCACAGCGACCCCATCTCCTGCAATTTGGTCTCGATGGGATCGGTGACCAGACGCTCCACCTCCTGGGCAGTGGCGCCGGGGTAGAGGGTGACGATGACGGCACTCTTCACCGTGAAGGTGGGATCTTCGAGCTTGCCGAGATCGAAATAGGAGTAGATCCCGACCAGGGTGCAGAGGATGGAGAAGAAGACCACGAAGGTCTTTTGTCGCAAGGCAAAGGTGGAGAGGGTCATGATTGGGCACCCACCTGCTTGATGAGCGTAACGGACTGGCGTTCTTTCAGCAGGGCGCTGCCGGCGGTGACCACCCGATCGCCTGCGGTGAGCGCGCCTTTGACGCAGAGCTCGTCGTGGTGCTGGCTGACGATCTCGACCGGCACGCCGATGGCCTGACCAGCCCGCACCGTCATGACCCGGTTCTGCTTGCCCTGGCTAGTGACGGCGCTGACCGGCAGGCAGTGGATCTGGTCACTGCCCGGCAGGGGTAGCGCTATGCTGACCGACTTGCCCGGGACCAGCTCGGGGGAGTGGTCCAGCAGGCGGAAGGTCACCTCATGGGTACGCTTCAAGGGGTCGGGCAGGCTCGCCACCTCGCGGCTGACGGCCCTGACGGGCACATCCTGTCGATACCAGGTGACGCTCGCCGCCATGTCGTTCTTCAACTGGCCAATCTGCTGCTCCGGCACGTCGACCACGGCTTCGAGGACGCTTGGCTGATGCAGGGAGAAGACGGGCACCCCGGGGGCCGTCTGCTCATGCTCGTCGATGAAGCGCTGGCCTATCACGCCGTCGAAGGGGGCGCGCAGCTCGCTATAGCCCAGGGCATCTTCGGCCTTGGCGAGGGATTGTTGCAGCGTCTGCACCCGTGCCCTGGCCTGGGCGCTGGCGCTGGTGGCCCTGTCCAGGTTGATCTTGGCCATGGCATTGTCACCCACCGCCTGGCGAGTGCGGGTCAGCTCGACCTCGGCCAGCCGGCTCGCGGCTTTGGCTTCCTTGAGCATGGCGGCGGTTTCATCCCGCTGAACCCGAAAATCGTGGGGATCCAGCCTCGCGATCACCGCTCCCTTGCTCACCTTGTCCCCCTCTTTCACCAGGATGGCATCCAGGGTGCCGGGCACCCGGAAGGCGAGGTTGGCCCGCTGGTGGGAGCGAATTTCGCCGCTAAAGCGCAGGGTCTGCTGGGCAGAGCCCTCGCTCAGGGTGATGGCGTTGACCGGGCGCGGCGTCTCGGCCTGGGGCGGGGTGGCTTCACTGTTGCAGCCGCTTAGCAGAGTGCCGAGGACGATGACAGAGAGGGATGAAAGGGGGAAATACCGGTGTTTCATAGGTAAAAGTCCAATGATTCAGAGACTAAAGGACTATTTTATCCTGTGATATATGTTCGATAATCAGCCTTTGACTGCCAACACTGTCTCGATTTGTGAGACAATTGAAGAAGGCCGCAGGCTTGCCATGGTGGCGAGGCCAGGCGGGAAGACGGGGAGGTAAGGGGTGAGGATCGACGATCTCAAGTTGTTTCTGTCGGTGGTGGAGCTGGGGGGCTTTACCAGTGCGGCCGATGCACTGAACATTCCGCGCTCCAACGTGAGCCGCCGGATCAAGGATCTGGAAACCGAGCTCAATGCCAAGCTGCTCACCCGCACGACCCGGCGGTTGACCATGACCCCGGTGGGGCTGGAGTACTACAACAACCTGCAGCACATCATCAGCCAGCTGGATCAGACTCACGAGCAGATCCGCACCCAGAGCCATCAGCCGGTGGGCAACATCAAGATTGGGCTGCTCAATGACTCTGACATCTTCATCCACGACATCATCAAGTGCTTCCTGACGCGATATCCGAAGATCAACATCGAGCTGCACCTGAGCAGCGTCGGCTACCGAGACATCCTGAACTACGGGCTGGACGCCAGCATCCACATCGGCGATGTGATCGACAACAGCTTCGTCGCCCGCACCATCATGCCCTTCACCCGCAAGCTCTACGCCAGTCGCGAATATGTGGCGCGCCACGGCAGGCCCGCCTGCCTTGCGGATCTGCACCATCACAACGTGCTGGTGACGCGCCTGCCGGATGGCCAGCTGGACAACAAGCTTACCTTCAATCACGGGGAGATCCTGATCAACAGCCGGATGATCTCCAACAGCTCCTACTACATCCGCCATGCGGTGTCCGAGGGGGACGGCATCGCCGTGCTGCCCGAGCTCACCATGCGTGCCCAGGTGGAGAGCGGCGCCATCATCGATCTGCTGCCCGAGTATGAGACGACCCTGGACAACATCTGGCTGGTCTACCCGAGCCGCAAGGGGCTCTCTTACGCGGCGCGCCTGTTCATCGACTATGTGCTGGAGGAGGTGGCGCTGCTGCTCAAGGAGAACGGGGGGATCCTGGGGCGTTCAGGGAACGGCTAATCGGCGCTTGCCTCTGAGGGGGGATGCTGGCAACATTTCATTCACACTCACTCATCGGATCAGTTTGCAATGGACCTGCAACGCCTCAAAGCCAACCTCGCCCTGCGTCTCTTCGCCTGGCGCTACATTCCCGTCATCGGCTTCTGCGCCCCCGTCATCGAGCGGATGGACGCCAAAGCCCTGCGCATCCGCATTCCACTGGGCTGGCGTACCCGCAATCACCTGGGCAGCATGTATTTTGGCGCCCTGGCGACCGGCGCCGATCTGGTCGGTGGTCTGCTGGTGATGGAGAAGGGGCGGCAGCGGCGCAAGAAGGTGCATTTCGCCTTCAAGGATGTGCAGGGGGAGTTTTTGAAGCGGCCGGAGGCGGACGTGCGCTTCGATTGCGAGGCCGGGGAGGCCATCGATGTCATGATCGACGAATCCCTCGCGACCGGGCAACGCATCAACCGCCCCATCCAGGTGGTGGCCACCTGTCCGTCATTGAACGGCGATGAGGCGATGGCGCGTTTCGTGCTGACCCTGTCGATCAAGGCCAGCTGAGTCACAGACTCACATTCTGAAGAGGGCTCGACCCATGGCCGGGCTCTCCTGCCATCAAGACCCGATGGCGGTGATATTCACTCGATCTCGGGGCTGATCCCTTCTTTCACCACCACTTTCATGCCGTTGAAGTTGACCACCTGGCCAGCCACTATCTTGCAACGCTTGCGGGTCTCGACCTGGCCATTCACCTCGACCAGACCGTCGGCGACCAGCGCCTTGGCCGCGCCACCGCAATCGGCCCACCCCTGATGCTTGATGAGATCGCACAGGGCGACGAAGGGGTGACCCTCGAGCAGAAACGTTTCCATGATGAATCCTCTTGCTGACGATGAGTGCCGAAAACGGCAGGGCGGCTATTTTAGGCAGTTAGGGGCAACAGGAAAAGAGCCAGAGCCGGATTGAGGCAGAAAAACTGCTGTCAGGCTACGAGATGACAGGAGAGGGCGTAATGCCATTTACCAGTGCTATCGGTATGTCAGACCCTCTACCGGTCAAGGGAGTGACTGAGCAAGGGCGCGCATCCCGTCACAAATGCCGCCGCGGGGTGACGGGAGGTGACGCAGCCGCGGGGTGGCCGCCTCGTGCCCGCGGTGCGGCTTTGCTAGGGTAACGGTTTCACCTCCACTCCCAGGATTTATCGATGAAGTCTCTCGCCTTGCTGCTCACCAGCGGTACTCTGGCTTTGGGTGCTGTGACCTTGAGCGGCGCCGCTCAGGCCAGTACCCCGGTCCAGATCTCCCTGCCCGGCGTCAATCTGCCCGCTTCCCATCAGGTGGAAGGGGCGCGCGCCTCCTTTCTCTATGGCCGTACCGGTCAGGTGAAAGGCATCGATCTGCCGGTGTTTGCGCTCTCTGACGTGGATCAGTTCACCGGCCTGCAGCTCGGCATCTTCTTCGGGGCTGCGCGAGTGCGTCACCAGTTTGGCGGGGTCGCCATCAACGCCGTCAACTGGCACGAGGGGCAGGACACCGGGGTCAACCTCGGTTTCGTCAACCTGACCAACAACGTGAAGGGCCTCAACTGGGGGGCGGTGAACATCGCCAAGGGCAATGCCCTGGCCAACGTGGGCTTCGTCAATTATGCCGAGCGCACCACCTTCCAGATTGGCTTTGTCAATGCCACCAAACACCTGGATGGCTTGCAGATCGGCCTGGCCAACTACGCCGAGAACGGTGTCTTCCCCATTCTGCCCCTCATCAACTTCAAGAAATCCTTCTAGGTCGTGGTCTCGCCCTTGCTTTGGCGGGGGCAGGCATTACCCTGTGCAGCATCCTGAACAGAAAGATGTGATTGAAATGACGACTGCTCATATGGATGCCATCGGCATCGGCTGGGATGTGCGAGGCTGGCAGGGCAATGCCCAGGCGGTGGCCGTGGTGGGCTGGCAGGCGAGGACGCAGCAGCTGCATTGGCTGGGTATCTCCCCCCTGTTTCGGCTGAGCTCCCGGGTGGCCCCGGATCTGGATGCCCTACTGCGCCCGGCGCTGCAAGACGAGATGGGACTGATGCAGGTGCTGGCCTGCCCGCAACTGGCCCTTGGCATCGATGCGCCCCTGGCCTTCCCGCGCGCCCTTGCCGAACTGCTGGCGGGGAGGGGACCCGAGTGCGCCGTGCCCCAGCGGGAGATAGACAACCCCTTCGCCTATCGCGACTGTGATCGCTGGCTTCATCGGCAATACAAGAAGAAGCCGCTGTCGGCCACTTTCGACCGGCTCGGTAACAACGCCACCCTGGCGATCTCCATGTTGCCACGGTTGGCGGATTTGCAGCTGGTGCCGAGCCGGGTGGCAGAGGCCGATCGCGCCGTGCTGGAGACTTATCCAGCCCTGGCCAAAACCGCTGGCAGAGCCTCGCTGGCGAGAGGGGATATAGCGGCTCATCTGCCGGCGACCTTGGTGCCAGGCACGGATCCCTACGATGCGGCCCTCTGCGCTCTGGTGGCGCTGCAATATGCCGCCAAGGGCGCCGTCTCTGTGTTGCCCCCCTTGCTGTCAGCCCCGGCGGACTTCCCGCTGGATGAGGGCTGGGTCTATCACTTCGCTCAAGGGTGATCCCAAGGTAGAAGCAGCCACCTGATTCATGAGTTGTCTCTGGGTCAGGTGGCGTGATATTCACCGTCGTTTGCTCTTCTGCCCGGTTTGTCTGCGCGCCATTCTACCCGCCATCCGCCATCCGCCATCCGCCATCCGCTTTTATCCCTGGCTCGCGTTGTCTGTTTCATCGCACCTATTCTGGTTTAAAAATGCTCTCATATGCCATCAAACTAAAATATTGCAGTCCGATTTCAGGCTGACGCAACATCGAAGACAACCGAGACAAGAGGCTTGGCAGGGAGCCGGGGATGGCGAGGTTGGTAGCGGGCGCCGCCACTTTCTCGGGTTTTTGATGGGGAATTACCGGTTTGTGCCGCGAATCGCTGGAACCGCCGTCTCTTCATCCGATATATTGCCTGCTTTCCTCATGCTTCTTCTGCGGTGGTTTCCATGAAACGCATTCTCTCTATCCAGTCCCACGTGGTCTTTGGTTGCGCCGGCAACAGCGCCGCCGTGTTTCCCATGCGTCGTCTCGGCATGGAAGTCTGGCCCATCAACACGGTGCAATTCTCCAACCACACCCAGTACGCGGCAGGCTGGCAGGGGATGGCGATGCCCGCCGGCCACATCAGCGCGCTGTGCAAAGGGCTGGGAAATATCGAGGTGTTGGGACAGTGTGACGCCGTGCTGAGCGGTTATCTCGGCTCTGCCGAGCAGGGGGACGAGATCCTGGCGGTAGTGGCGGCGGTCAAGCTGGCCAACCCGGCGGCCATCTATTTCTGCGACCCCGTCATGGGCCACCCGGAGAAAGGTTGTATCGTCGCCCCCGGCGTGACCCGTTTCCTGACCGAGAAGGCCTTGCCGGTGGCGGACATCATGGCGCCGAATCTGCTGGAGCTGGAGACCCTGTGCGACACCCAGCTGGCGGATTTGGAGGAAACCCGTGCCGCGGCGCACCAGCTGCTGGCCAAAGGGGTGAAGATGGTACTGGTCAAGCACCTGGGCCGGGCCGCCAGTCAGGTCGGCCGGTTCGAGATGCTGCTCGCGACCGCCGAGGGGGATTACCTCATCGCGCGTCCGCTCTACGAGTTTGCCCGCCAGCCGGTGGGGGTGGGGGATCTCATCAGCGCCCTGATGCTGGCGAACCTGCTGGCGGGCTTCGATGCGGTGGCGTCCTTCGAGCGCACCAATGCGGCGGTGGATGCGGTGCTGCTTCGCACCTGGCAGGTCGATGCCTATGAGCTGCAGCTCATCGATGCGCAGGCGGCGTTTGCCGAGCCGCAGATAACACACAGGGCTGAGCAACTGGCCTGATGAGGGTGATCAGCCCGTCATGTGATGGGCTGATCAGCGTGAGACCGCCTGCTCCGAACCGTCCAGGATCACGGCTTGAAAGTGCTCGACCGTGGGGAAGGGGTCGTAGAAGTGGTGCAGCGGCGCCTTCCACTCCTGATATTGGGGGGAGCCCCGAAAGCCCTGGGTGTGATCCTCGAGTCGTTGCCAGTTGACCAGCAGCAGGTAACGGTCGGGATCGGCCAGGGACCGTTGCAACTGGTGACCGGCGTAACCCGGCATGGTGCTGATGATGCGCTGGGCCTTGGCAAACGCCTGCTCGAAGGCGGCGCTCTGGCCCGCAATGACCTGCAATGGGGCGACTTCCAATATCATGGGGACTCCTTGTTCGGTAGCGGGTTGCTTTGTAAAGAAGCCTCATCTCAACAACTTATGCCCCAATAAACAAGGCCAGCCTCGCGGCTGGCCTTGTTTATGATGGGCGTTCAAGACACCCCGACTCAGAGCTGCTTGTAGAAGAACTGGGTCGCCGCCAGGGTGCCGTCTGCGCTCTTGGCGAAATTGGGGATCTGGCCCGCCTCCACATAGCCGAGCTGGCGATAGAGGTTGGAGGCAACATCCCCCACCCGGGAGTCCAGCACCAGCAGGGTGCGATGGGCGTCGCGGGCCCCTTGCTCCATGGCGAGCATCAGGGCGCGGCCCACCCCCTTGCCACGGGCCTCGCTGTGCACCATGAGTTTTTCCACTTCGGCCCGGTGGCCACCGTTGGCCTTGGTGCTGAGGGAGAGCTGCAGGGCGCCGACCAGATGGTGCTGATCGAAGGCCACCCAGAGCTTGCGCACCCCGTCGGCCAAGTCGGCCTCGATGCCTTGCCAATATTCCAGTCCCTGCTCTTCTTGCAGTGGAGGCAGGAAGCCCACCGAGGCGCCGCTGGCCACGCTGTCTTGCAGCAGGGTGATCAGTGCCGGTTTGATGCCTCTGGTGCTATCGACCTCAAGGATCTCCATTGAAACTCCTCATCGTTTCTTCATTGCCAATAAATAGGGTCATCACACCCTGAACATAATCTGGAGCAGGCTCTTCACTGCCCATGCGCGGCACGGCGGATGCTTATCAGCGGATCAGACCCTGCTCCGCCAGCCACTGAAACAGCAGGCGGGAGACGGGAGAGATCTCATCCAGATGACGGCTGTCCAGCCAGCGCAGCTCGGCGATCTCCGCCGAGGCGGTGGGCGTGCCCTCGGCCTCGCCGGTGTAGCAACGCAGCCTGACGTTCACTCCCTCGGGCTTGCCATCGGCCTGGGCGCTGAACTCGCAGGCAAAGCGCAGGGAATCCGGCTTGAGATGCACCGAGAGCTCCTCATCGATCTCCCGGATGAGGGCTGCCTCGTCACTCTCTCCCGGCTCCCGCTTGCCGCCGGGGATGTAGTAGATGTGCTTGCCGTGGGAGCGCGCGCACAGCAGTTGTTTATCCTGAAATGTGAGCCAGGAAAGTTTGTCTATCATGTAAAACTCCATTTCTAAAGTGACTCCCGCTGCTGTTCGCACAGTGTGCGGTAGGAGCGGCTTTCCCGTTGTGCATCGTCAAGGCCGAGCCGGGCCGCCAGCGCCAGCAACTGCTGGCGATAGCCCGGCAGGGCGGCCTCGTCGTCGGTCATGATGGCCAGCTCGGCGAAGTCGCCGAGCCCGGTCAGGTGATCCAGCGTGAGGTGGAAGGGGCCGAGGAAGTAGATGCTGCGCCGCTTCTCGATGCAGAGCACCTGCTCATACCCCAGGTTGTGCAACATGCTGATGGCCTTGCCATCGTCGCTGATGTTGACCGCCTCGCAGCGATCCGCGCCCGGCCCTTTCAGGATCCACAACCGAATGCCGGACGGCGCCATGGCACGGATCACCAGACTCTTCCCCTCGGCGGCTAGGGTACGCGCCGGGGTATCGAAGTAGCAATCCCGCTCCTGGTTGTCCTCCAGCATCACCTCGGGACTGAGGTGGTCGAGGGCCGCGAGAAGGGCGGTGCGATCGGCGAGGCGATACTTGAATTCCACCTCGAAACGGCCTTCAAAATGTGTGGTCATGGCTGGCAACGGGCGCTCATCCGACAAACGAATAGCGCAGACTAGCAAAACTACGGGGCTTGCCCAAGTGACGGGATCACAGCCTGATGCCAATTGTCTGTTTTATGCTCACTCGACCCGGTAAAACAGGCGTTGGCGCACAGCTTGATGGCCGCCGGCTGGGCGAGGAGAGGGGGCTGTGCTTTAATATTCTCCCTCTTTGGCGGTAGTCACCGACCATGAACAACGACAGCGGCGGCAGGGGCCGGCGCGAGTGGAGTCACAGATGCAGATAACCGAGAGCAACTTCATCGGATTGGGGGTGGCGGGCAATTTCGCCGGCCATCTGGAGCAGGCGGGGGAGGCGGCGGACTTCGTGGCCGTGCAGGTCACGGACAAGGCGGCCCCCAAGGCACTGTTCCCCTTCTATGTGCCCTCCCACCCGGGCCAGCTCGGGGTCTTCCCCTTGAGCGGTGACGCCATCTTCCTGCCCGAGGCGGCGGTGAGCGGCGACGAGAAGGTACAGATAGAGCCGGAAGTGGCGCTCTGGTGCGAGCTGGCCTACGCCGGGGATCAGGTGGTGGCCATCCATCCCCGGGCGTTTGCTGCCTACAACGACTGCTCCATCCGCCGCCCCAACGCCAAGAAAATCAGCGAGAAGAAGAACTGGGGCCCCGAGAGCAAGGGGCTGGCCGCGAACCTGTTGCCGCTCTCCCACTTTGCCAAGGGCTGCGAGCTCGATGATTACCGCATCGCCTGCTATCTGGAGCGGGGCGGTGAGTTGCATCCTTATGGCGTTGACAGCGCGGCGCTCGGTTACAGCTACTTCCACGGCCAGCTGCTGGACTGGGCCATCGACAAGTTCAATCATCAGCAGGATGAGGGGCCGGCGGAGCACATCCAGGGGCTGCTGGCCCAGGCCGGGCGCCCGAGCCACGCCCTCATCAGCATTGGCGCTACCCGTTACACCCCCTTCGGTGAGACCCACTTCCTGCAGCCGGGGGACACCGCCTGCGTGCTGGTCTATCCGGGCAGTCGCTACAGCGAGCAGGATATCCGGGAGGCCATTCGCAGCCGGACCTTCGGCGCGGATGTCTCTGTGCTGCTGCAGGCGGTGAAGACTCGCTGAGAGAGTCCCCTGTGCTGAGGCCCGCCAGTTGGCGGGCCTCAGCCCTGATACCGCAAACCGTCGCTTTCAACTGCCTTGCCCCGCCTTGATGTTATCCCCACGGCTGCCATGTCCCCTCCAAAGCTCGCCGAGCTGCCTGACCAATTGCAGAGTCTGTATATAACAGTATGATTTGCCAAAAGAAGCGAATCCCTGCAAGGAACCTCACTGCCCATGATTGAATTCAAGACCCTGGCCCTGTTTCTGGTGACCGCCATCGCCGAGATTGTGGGCTGCTATCTGCCCTATCTCTGGCTGAATCAGGGCAAAAGCGCCTGGTTGCTGCTGCCGGCGGCCCTGAGCCTGGCCCTGTTCGCCTGGCTGCTCTCCCTGCACCCGACCGCCGCGGGCCGCGTCTATGCCGCCTATGGCGGCGTCTATATCTTCGTGGCCATCCTCTGGCTCTGGGCGGTGGATGGCATCAAGCCCAGCCTGTGGGATCTGGTGGGGGCCGGGGTGGCCCTGCTCGGCATGGCCATCATCATGTTTGCCCCCAGGCCCGCTTGATATCGATGCCAAGGGAGATCAGCAAGATGACTCATGTGGTGATCAGAGCATGCGAGGCGCGGGATCTGGCCGGGCTGCTGGCCCTCTACCAGGAGCTCAGACCCCGGGATCCCGTGCTCGATGAGCAAGCGGCGCGCGAGGGGTTGACGGCCCTGCTTGGCCAACCCCATGTCCGCATCATGGTGGCCCTGGTGGATGGCGAGCTTGCCGCCAGCTGCCAGCTCGGGATCATCCCGACCCTCACCAACGGCGGCCGGCCCTTTGGCATCATCGAGCACGTGATAACAGGCGCGGCGTTTCGCCGCCAGGGGCTCAGCCATCGGCTGCTCGAGCGCACCCTGGCACTCGCCTGGGAGCTGGATTGCTACAAGGTGATGCTGCTCTCGGGGGAGGGGCGCGAGGCCGCCCACCGTCTCTACGAGGGGCTCGGCTTCAAGGCGGGCATTGAGCGGGGCTTTGTCATCAAGGCGCCGCGCTAAGTGGGGCACCAAGTGCCAGATTAGGGCCCCGTTCACGACACATGCGAGGTATCGATGAAGATTGAAGCCGCACGCCAGTGCGATCACCCGACCCTAATCACCATCTGGGAAGCCTCGGTGCGGGCCAGCCACCACTTCCTGCCAGAAGCGGACATAGTGGCCCTGAGATCGTTGATCCTGGAGCACTATTTCGATGCCGAGCGCCTCTATGGAGCCAGGCTGGATGGCAATCTGGTCGGTTTTATCGGGGTGGCTGACGGCAACATCGAGATGCTGTTCGTCGCCCCCGCCGGGATGGGGCAAGGGGTGGGCCGCCAGCTGGTGAGCCATGCCATCGCGGCACTCGGGGCGCGCCGGGTGGACGTGAATGAGCAGAACGAGCAGGCACTCGGCTTCTATCGACGGATGGGCTTCGTGGTGGAGGGACGCTCGCCTCTGGATGGGGAGGGCAGGCCCTATCCCTTGCTGCATCTGGCCCTGGCCGACAAGCCCGGGGCGGATTGAATCAGCAGCGAGTAGAGTCAGTTTGACAATAAAAAACCGCCTTTCGGCGGTTTTTTTTATTGTCTGATGGATGGCAACCAGGCCTCACTCCTCGTTGGAGTTGTCCTGATAGTCGTCGCGCTGGGCCTTGGGCAGGCGGCGCAGGGGGGCGAAACCGGTATCCTCGCCACGCACCTCTTTCTTGCGCGCCGGGGCTGCGGGTTTGCTGCTACCCCCCTTGGCGGGACGCTTGCCTGCGGGCTTGGCGGATTGCCCCTTGCCGGCGCCGTTTTTGCCGCTGTTGTGCCTGGCGTTGGCATGACCCCGCTCCCGCGACGGGTTCTGCAACTGCTTGTTGCCCGGCAGGGTCTGGCGAGTCGGCTTGCCGATTGGCTCATAACCCTCCTGGATTTCGCTCGGGATGCTAAGACCGATGAGGGCCTCGATGGCCTTGAGCTGATCGTGCTCATCCAGACTCACCAGGGAGATGGCCTCGCCGCCGCGCCCGGCCCGGCCGGTACGGCCGATGCGGTGAATGTAATCTTCGGCCACCTGGGGCAGCTCGAAGTTGATGACGTGGGGCAGATCGTCGATGTCGAGGCCACGGGCGGCGATGTCGGTGGCGACCAGCACCCGTACCTTGCCCTCACGAAAATCCGCCAGCGCCCGGTTGCGGGCACCCTGGGTCTTGTCGCCGTGGATGGCGACGGTGTCCAGGCCATCCTTCACCATCTGCTCGGCGAGCCTGTCGGCAATCTGCTTGGTGCGCACGAACACCAGCACCCGCTGCCAGTTGTTGCGACCGATCATGTGGGAGAGCAGCTCGCGCTTGCGCTCTCTGTCCACCTTGATGATGCGCTGGTTGACCTGCTCGGCGGTGCTGTTGGTCGGGCTCACCTCGATGAGGGTCGGGGTCTTGAGCAGATCGTCCGCCAGCGCCTTGATGTCATCGGAGAAGGTGGCGGAGAACAGCAGGGTCTGCCGCTCCTCCGGCAGCGCCTTCATGATGCGGCGGATGTCGGTGATGAACCCCATGTCGAGCATGCGATCCGCTTCATCCAGCACCAGCACTTCCAGGGCGCTCAGGGTCAGGGCGCCCTGGGTCAGCAAGTCCAGCAAGCGGCCAGGGGTGGCCACCAGGATATCGATCCCGAGCTTGATGGCATCGAGGTTGGGCTTGATGCTGACGCCGCCGTAGGCGACCAGGGTGCGAAATGGCAGGTGGTGGGCGTACTTGACGATGCTCTCGCCCACCTGGGCCGCCAGCTCGCGGGTCGGGGTCAGTACCAGGGCGCGGACCTGGCGACGGCCACCGCGGCCGTGGTTGGCCAGCAACCGGTGCAGCATGGGCAGGGTGAAGCCGGCCGTCTTGCCGGTGCCGGTCTGGGCGCCGCCCAGCACATCCTGTCCCGCCAGAATGGCCGGGATGGCCTGCTGCTGGATGGGGGTTGCCTGTTCGTAACCCAACTCCTTGACGGCGCGCAGAATGTGCGGTGACAGACCCAGTTCATTGAATGACATCTTTGCGAAAGACTCCGAGCCTTGGGCTCAACGGGGGCGGCGCACAGTGGCCGCCACGACATGGAAAGATTATGGGCGCGTAATATAGCAGAACTAGGGCCAAGGCGCAGTAACCCTGTGGCGCAGGGAGCAGGGCGGTGTGTTGCCCATGAAAAATGCCTCCGCAGCACGTTGGGAGGCATCTCGAATGACGAAGGAGGGGGCGCCTTAGAGCAGGGCGCGGATCGGGGCTTCAAGCTCCTCTGGCTTGGTCTGGGGGGCGAAGCGGTCCACCACCCGGCCTTCGCGGTCGATGAGGAACTTGGTGAAGTTCCACTTGATGGCTTCGATGCCGAGCAACCCGGGTTTTTGCTGCTTCAGCCAGCGATAGAAGGGGTGAGCCTGATCCCCGTTGACCTCGCACTTGGCGAGGATGGGGAAGCTCACCGGGTAATCCACCGAGCAGAAGCGGGCTATCTCCTCGGCATCCCCCGGCTCCTGGTGACCGAACTGATCACAGGGGAAGCCCAGCACCAGCAGGCCTTCTGGGCCGAACTGGCGATGGAGGGCCTCAAGAGCGGTGTACTGGGGAGTAAAGCCGCAGCGGCTCGCCACGTTCACCACCAGGATGACCTTGCCGTGCAGGTCTGCGCTGGGAAAGTCGCTGCCATCGAGTCGCTGCAGGGGGAAGGAGGCTAGAGACATGGGCATATCCTTTTCACATGATCCGTTGATAACCGTTTGTTGATAAACCTCGGCGGACAAGAGCCGAGTGATATCAGCACGTTAACGGCCAGTGAGCCGAGCAGCAAGGGAAAAAGCGGGCGCCGCGGCCTTTTCCCCGCACGCATTGATGGCGGGACTTCTCAAGAGAAGCAAACCGGTTTGTGCCAAGGCGCCGAAGTCGCTACAAAGCGCACTCTCTTCATTCGCTGCGAGCCCTATCTTGGACTATCAGGCCGTCATGGATGCCATTTACACCCGGGGATGGGTGATCGTGGACGATTTTTTAACCGCCGACGAGGTGGATGCACTCAAAGCCTGCCTGCCGCGCGACTGGCAGCCGGCTGGCATCGGGCGCGAGGGGCTGCATCAGGGCAATACCGACATTCGCCGGGATCAGATCCACTGGCTCGAGCCCGATCTCGGGGGACCGGTGGCGGATTATCTGGCCCGGATGGAGGGGCTGCGTCTGGCCGCCAACCGCAACCTGATGCTGGGGCTGTTCGACTACGAGGCCCACTTCGCCCGCTACCGGGAGGGGGATTTCTACGCCACTCACCGCGATGCCTTCGCCGGGCGATCCAATCGCCGCCTCACCTCGGTGTTCTACCTCAACAACGGCTGGGCCCCGGAGGCGGGCGGGATACTGCGGGTCTATGACGATGACGAGCAGTTTCTGATGGATGTCTCTCCCAGAGGAGGGCGGCTGGTGCTGTTTCTGTCAGAAGAGTTTCCCCACGAGGTGCTGCCTGCGAGCCAGGAGCGTTACAGCATCGCCGGCTGGTTTCGGGTCAATGGCAACGGGGCCGGGCGGGTGGATCCCCCTCGTTGAGGGGGCAAGACCATTTTTGACACAGGGACGGGCCCCATCCCCCTTTTTCTGGCCTCATCCGGGGGGAAAGAGGGGGCGCATCGGCTGACAAGGCTTCGCCTCCCTTGCTACACTGCCCGCACTTATGTTCGTTTCAGGCTTCGCCCGGTTTTCGTGCGAGGATCGCGCGATGGCATTATCACCGTTCATGACGAAGCCGCTTCTCCCAAGGGATCACATCTAATGAAGAACATGCATGTCTTGCTGCTGTGCGGCGGCGGTGGCGCCGAGCACGAAGTCTCTCTTCGCAGCGCCAATTTCCTCGAGCAACAACTCGGTCTGCTGGCCGGGGTCGAGGTGACCCGGGTCGAGATGTTCGCCGATCGCTGGCTCAGTGCCGATGGCCGCGAGTGCAAGCTGGGGCTCGACAAGCTGCTCTCCTTTGACAGTGTGGCCCGTCCGGTGGACTTCGTGGTGCCCTGCATCCACGGCTACCCCGGCGAGACCGGTGATCTGCAATCCTTCCTGGAGCTGGCGGGTCTGCCCTATCTGGGCTGTGACGCCGAGGCGAGCAAGATCTGCTTCAACAAGATCAGCACCAAGCTGTGGTTCTCCGCCCTCGGTATCCCCAACACCCCCTACCTGTTCCTGACCGAGCAGAGCGAAGAGAGCCTGGCCGAGGCAAAAGCCGGGCTGGCCAAGTGGGGCAAGGTCTTCATCAAGGCGGCGTCGCAAGGTTCGTCGGTCGGCTGCTATGCCGCCAGCAACGAGGCCGAGCTGCTGCAGGGGATCAAGGACGCCTTCGGTTATTCCGAGCAGGTGCTGATCGAAAAAGCGGTCAAGCCCCGCGAGCTGGAAGTGGCGGTCTACCAGTACGGCGACGAGCTGGTGGCCACCTATCCGGGGGAGATCTGCGTGCCCACCGACAAGTTCTACACCTATGAAGAGAAGTACAGCAGCGCCAGCCACACCGAGACCGCCCTGCGGGCCGAGGGATTGACCCAGGCTCAGGCCGATGCCATTCATGAGTACGCCCTCAAGGCGTTCCGCCAGCTCAAGCTGACCCACTTGTCGCGCATCGACTTCTTCCTGACGGAAGAGGGTGAGATCCTGCTCAACGAGATCAACACCTTCCCGGGGATGACCTCCATCTCCATGTTCCCGAAACTGCTGGCCCACCACGGCCACAACTTCGCGCACTACCTCGAGCAGATCCTGCGCAAATAACGCCGGATTGGTACAAGCAAGAGGGGCCCACGGGCCCCTCTGTCATATGGGTGGCAACCCGCTTTACATGGGGGCCGAGGTGAACAGCCAGATATGGGCGCCCTGCGGGTCAGCAATGAGCGCCATGCGTCCGACGCCGGGGATATCCATGGGGGGCACCACCACGGTGCCGCCGTGCTGGGCCACCCTGGCGAGCCGTGCATCCACGTCGTCCACCGCCACATAGGTTGCCCAATGCGGGGGCACCCCGTTCATGTCGGGGTTGTCCCGGGTGGACATGACCCCGGCCACCGGTCGGCCGTTGGCCACCAGCATGGGGTAGTCGAACCCCTCCAGCGCCGTCTGCTGCACCTGCCAGCCGAGCACCTGGGTGTAAAACGCCACCCCGGCATCGCGATCCGGCACATAGAGCTCGTGCCAGGTGAAGGTCGACCCCTCCGCCAGGGCGTGCTCCTTTGCCATGTCTTGTTCTGCCATCTTTGCTCCTTGTCCCATCGGTTGCCCGGGCCGGGTGGATGGGTGACGACCAAGTATAGGAGGGGATGGCAGGCATGCCGGCGCTCCGGTGAGCCACTGCTTGCGAGCCATCATGGCGCTCGCTACAATCCGCCCCCTTTACCCGTGAACCCGCATCCCGAGCGCCTCCTCTCATGAAGCCCATCCCCGATCACGCCGTCAATCGCCTGCGCATCTGGCGCAAGAGCGTCTCGACCCGACCCTTTCTCGCCCGTGGCGGCGCCGTACCCCGCTGCGAGGCGTGCCAGCTGCGCCACGACTGGTGTGCCTGCGAGTGGCGCCCCGCACTGAAAGCCGAAGCGGGTTTCTGCCTGCTGATGTATGACAGCGAACCCATGAAGCCCTCCAACACCGGTCGCCTCATTGCCGACGTGTTGCCAGGCACCACTTGGGCCTTTCTCTGGAAGCGCACTCAGCCCCATCCCGAGCTGCTGGCTCTGCTGGCGGATCCCGCCTGGCAGCCCTATGTGGTGTTTCCCGCCTGCGAGAAGGCGCCGGCCCGCCTCACCACCGAGGTCGTGCCGCTCCCCGGCAAGAAGCCGCTCTTCATCTTGCTGGACGGCACCTGGCCCGAGGCGCGCAAGATGTTCAACATGAGCCCCTATCTGGACGGCTTCCCGGTGCTGGCCATCAAGCCGGATGCGCTCTCCACCTATGGCATGCGGGTTGCCCACCACGACGAGCACCTCTGTACCGCCGAGGTGGCGGCCTGCGTGCTGGAGGTGGCTGGCGAGATCAGGGTGGGGCAGGCGCTGCAGCACTGGTTCAATCTCTTCAGCAGCCGCTACATGGCGGGTCGGGTGAGCCGGGCGCCGGGAGAGGATGAACAGCCGCTGCTGCGGGCCCTCGAGGCCATCAAGGGGGAGGCGGCCTTGCAAGGCGCAGGCGAGGGGAGCCACGGCCTCTGAGTCGGGACTATTGATGAATATCAGGAATCAATTGGCTGCCATCGTTTCGTTGGCTTCATGAGCCGGGGCTCGCTAGGATAGCGGCCTGCTGACTCATTCAGGTTCCTGGCTAGCGCCGGCGCCGCAATCACACGAGGTCTATGGATGGAATTGGAACTGTATACCCTGCTCGCCCTGTTCGGGGTGGCCCTTGTCGCCGGTTTTATCGATGCCATCGCCGGGGGCGGGGGCCTGTTGACGGTGCCGGCCCTGCTGGCCACCGGCATGCCGCCGGCCCTGGTGCTCGGTACCAACAAGTTGCAGAGCTGCTTCGGCTCCTTCTCCGCCACCTGGTTCTATGCCCGCCGCGGCCTGCTGGAGTGGTCCATCATCTGGCCCGCGGTGATCTGCACCTTCATCGGCGCCGCGCTCGGCACCCTGGCGGTGCAGACCATAGACGCCGCCATCCTGGAGCGGCTGCTGCCCTTCCTGCTGGTGGCCTTCGCCTGCTATTTCTACTTCTCCCCCCGGGTGAGCGATGCCGAGAGCCAGCGCCGTCTCAGCCCCATGCTGTTTGCGTTGCTGGTGGGGGGCGGGGTCGGTTTCTACGACGGTTTCTTCGGGCCGGGCACGGGGTCGTTCTTTGCCATCGGTTTCGTGGCGTTGGCGGGGTTTGGCATGGCGCGGGCCACGGCCCACACCAAGCTGCTGAATTTTACCTCCAACATCGCCTCTCTGCTGTTCTTCACCCTGGGGGGCAAGGTGGTGTGGAGCGTGGGGCTCTGCATGGCCCTCGGCCAGTTCATCGGCGCCCGGCTCGGCTCCCGGCTGGTGCTGAAAAAAGGGGTGAAGCTGATTAAACCATTGCTGGTCACCGTCTCCTTGCTGATGTCCGCCAAATTGGTATGGAGCCAGTATCCTGAACTGTTTTCCTGGCTTCACTGAGCATTATCTGCGGCCGGGCTGCTGCTCTTTATCGAGCCCGGCGAAGTGCCCCTTGATGGCCGCTACCAGGCGGGCGATGCGGGATCGCTTCAAGCTGTTGGGGCGATAGACCAGGTGCAGGGGGCGCCCCAATCCCGGCAGGGGGCGGGCCTGTACGCCTTGCTCTCCCACCAGGGCCAGCAGGCCGGCGGGTAGCAGCACCGGGCCTATGCCCGCCTTGGCGAGTTCAATCAACGCCAGATAGGAGTCGAGCTCCATGGCGGGCTCGAACCCTTGCGCCGCCAGCGGCTCGCGCAGATAGCGGTTGGAGGGGTTGTCCAGATCCATGGTCAGGATCTTGCGCATCTCCCCCTGATCACCCAATTCCTCTTCCTGTTGATCTCCACCCACCAGATAGAAGGGCTCCGTCAGCAGGAGTTCGGCGCACAGGCCGTGCCCGGGCGGCAATCTGCCTGCACAGATGCCGAGCAGGGCGTCGCCGCCGCGCACCCGGGCCAGGATCACCGGGGTGTGGTGGGTGGAAAGGGCGAGGTGGGGATCCTGTCCGAGATAGTCGTGCATGAAGCGGGCGAGATAGCCCGCCAGCAGCGTCTCCGAGCAGGCGACGGGCAGGGGGCTGCCATCGGTGAGGATCTGGCTGTCCGCCAGCACCCCCTTCATCTCGGCCAGGCTCGGTGCCACCCGGGCCAGCAGCTCGCGGGCCTGGGGGGTGAGCCGGATCTGGCGCCCGTCCGGCTCGATCAATTTCTTGCCAAGGCGCAGCTCCAGCTGATTGATGCGCTTGCTCACCGCCGACTGGCTGATATAGAGGCGGCTGGCCACCTTGGCCATGGTCCCCTCGCTCGCCAGCAGGCAGAGTGTCTCCAGCCCTTCCAGTAACATGTCGCCTCCCGGCCTCTTGGTTGGAAGTCGCTACCTTAGGGGCTGGCGGGATCAGGGGCAAGTACCGTTTGCAGCCCTCGAGAGCGGCCAGCGCCACGCCTTGACGGGAGGGGCGAAGATCACCAGGTTGCCGATGAGGCTGACCACCACCCCGACGATGGAGACAGTCTGCCAGACGAACCCCTCGTACAGGGTCGATAGGCTCAGCGCCACCAGGGGAAAGAGCACGGTGGCATAGGCCGCCTTGCTGGCCCCGATGCGCCCCACCAGGGTGAGGTAGGCGGTAAAGGCGATGACGGAGCCGAAGATGGCCAGGTAGATCATGGCTGCGACATAACGGGGCTCGGTGGGCAGGGTCAGGGACTGACCGAGCAGGGCGACCCAACCGAGCAGAAGCAGCACCCCGTAGACCATGCCCCAGGGCACCATCTGCAGCACCTGGTAGCCCTGGCGCTGACCCCGGGCCGACACCAGGTTGCCGAGCGAGAAACAGAGGGTGCCAGCGCAGGCGAACAGCAATCCCTTCCAGCCATTGGCACCGAGCTGGGCATCCGCCAGCACCGGCCAGAACAGGAGCAGGGTGCCGAGCAGTCCCAATACGGAGCCCTGCAGCCAGCGCAAGCCGGGGCGCTTGCCCTCGAACAGCCAGAGGTTGAGGCCGTTGAAGATGCTGGCACTGGCGAAGATCACCGCCGACAGGCCGCTCGGGATGTAGAGGGTGGCGTGGTAGAAGCAGAGGAAGTTGGTGGAGAACAGCAGGGCGCCGAGCAGGGCGGCGTAACGTTGCCCCTGCCAGGGCAGGCGTGGGAACCGGCCGGTGATCGTGAGCAGGGCAAACAACGCCAGCGCCGCCAGGGCGAAGCGATAGAGCACGGACACCTCGATGGGGATGGGGCCGAGCTGCCAGGCGATGGCAATCCAGGTGCTGCCCCAGATGAGGACGGTGGAAATATAGAGCAAGAGGTTCATGGGGTTTTCCGCGGATCAAGATGACAGGATCCCAGCATGGGCCCGGTGCGCAACGCTGGCTTACAGCATCTTGCGGTTTTTTGCCGCCAGGGGCAGCGCCCGGGCAGGGCCCACGATAAGATGAGGACAAAGGCGAATATGGGCCCACGGGAGAGTGGGCCAAGTAGCGCGGCCAACGAGGAGAACCGAGGTGCAACAGGCAATGCAGCCAATGATACCGCCCATCAGACAGGCGGGGGTATTCGATGCCCTGGTCAGCACGGGGGCGCGGCTGGAGAACGCCTGCTGGCTGGAACCCGGGCTCGGCTTTGCCAGCTGGTGCAACCGCTACGATCAGACCCGCTATCACAAGCCCGGTCATCACACCATCAGCGTCTATCTGCAGGGGGGCGAGCAGACCGAGCGCCTCGATGGCCCTGGCGGCCACGGCGGAACCGGCAAGGTGTGCATCATGCCGGATCACCACAGATCCGAGTGGCTGGTGCGCGAAGAGTTTCGCTTCTTCCACCTCTATTTCAGTCCGGCCCACCTTGCTCGCATCGCCGAGGAGGCTTGCGACAAGGAGGGACGGCACCTGCTGCTGGAAGACAAGACCTTCATCGAGGATCCCCTGGCCGCGGCCCTGGTACAACAGCAGTTGATGGGGCTGGACTGGCAGATGGACGGGGATCGCATGGCGCTCTCTCACGGCGCCTGGATGCTGATGCTCCATGCCTATCGCCATCACACCCGGGAGTCGCCGGCCCTGCCCCAGGTGCGTGGCGGGCTGGCACCCGTGACTATCCGGCGGGTGCAGGAGTACCTGCTGGCCCACCTGGCGGATCCCGTCACCTTGAGCGATCTCGCCCGGGAGGCGGGTCTGAGCGAATATCATTTCGCTCGCATGTTTGGCCAGAGCCTTGGCTGTCCGCCCCATCGCTATCTGCTGGGGCTGCGTTTGCAGCGGGCCAAGCAGTTGCTGGCGGGGCCCGAGTCCCTGGCCGGGATCGCCGCCCTGTGCGGTTTCTCCTCCCAGGCGCACCTTGGCAACCGCTTCAAGGAGGCCTTCGGCCTGAGCCCGGGCCAGTGGCGTGGTCAGCTGTCATCTGGCTGTCACGGTTGAGGGGCACACTGCGAAGCCATGGCGGCACTTGGCTGCCCTTGTCTCAAACGGAGTGCCCATTGAATCATCGCAAACGTCAGACCCGTACCCGCCACCTCTGGTTCAGCCACTGGAATGGCCCCAAGATCCGCCTTTGTGCCCCTGCCGCCCCCGAACCCCTCGTGCCTCACAGTTCCCGCTGAAAATCGTCGCAACCCGGTAGGTTTTTGCAGGCAACTTTGCCACTATGGCTCCATGTATATGGATCTGGTGTGGCTGAATGTTTCTGGAACGTATTGAAGTCAAAGGTTTTCGTGGCATAAACCGGCTCTCGCTCGGGCTGGATCATACCACGGTGCTCATCGGTGAAAACGCCTGGGGCAAGTCCAGCCTGCTGCGTGCCCTCTGGTGCCTGCTGGGGGATGCCGAGCCCTATCAATTCACCGCGGATGACTTCCATCAGCCGGAAGATCCTGAGCTGGCCGCCTCCCGCACCCTGCAACTGGTGCTCACCTTTTGTGAATACCGCCCCCAGATGTGCCAGCACTCCCGCCGTTTGGCTCGCCTCGGTGCGGCCTGGATCCCCCACAAGGACAAGTTCCACCGGGTTCACTACCGGGCCAGCGCCGAGTTGCAAGATGACGGCAGCGTGCTGACGATTCACGATTTTCTCGATGGCATCGGCAAGAGCCTGGAGGTAGAGAACAACGACGATCTGGTGCAACTGCTCATCACCATGAACCCGGTGTTCCGCCTGCGGGATGCCCGCACCGCGCGGGGTGGCATCGAGACCCTGCCCTGGGGAGATCTCAGTACCCAGCGGCTGGGAGATCTCTCCGGCAAGCTGACGGACGAACCCCAGCGCATCGGCGAACCCGAGTTGAAAGAGGCGTTGGAGGCGGTGCGTCAGCTGATGGATCACTACTTCCGCGCCCTGGCCCCCATCAAGCACAAGCCGCGCAGCCAGCGGGAGATCGTCAATCGCCCCATGACCCTGCGCAACCCCGGCAACCTGCAGGTGCTGCTGCGCAGTGCGGACAACCGGGCGCTGCAACTGGCCATGGCGGGGATGGCGGCCATGCTGCTCAACGCCCGTGGCAACCGGGAGCTGGAGGAGGGGGCCAGACCCATCATGATACTGGAAGATCCGGAGAGCCGGCTGCATCCCACCATGCTGGCCCTGGCTTGGGGACTGCTGGAGCAGTTGCCGGGGCAGAAGCTGCTCACCACCAACTCGGGGGACTTGCTTTCGTCACTGCCGCTCAATCAGGTGCGTCGGTTGGTACGGCGCCAGCAGGATATCCTCTGCCAGCAGCTCGGTGGCGAGCGCTACAGCAGCGACGATCTGCGCAAGATAGCGTTTCACGTGCGCATCAACAGGCCCATGTCCCTGTTCGCGCGTTGCTGGCTGCTGGTGGAAGGGGAGACCGAGATCTGGCTGCTCTCCGAGCTGGCCCAGATCTGCGGTTATAGCCTGCGGGCCGAGGGGGTGCGGATCATCGAGTTTGCCCAGTGCGGCCAGGCGCCCCTTATCAAGGTGGCCCGGGACTTTGGCATCGAGTGGCACCTGCTCACCGACGGCGACGAGGCGGGGGTCAAGTACGCGAGCTCCGCCCGTGCCCTGCTCAAGGGGGAGCGCGAGCGCGATCGGGTGACCCAGTTGCCGGCGGCGGACATCGAGCACTACCTCTACCAGAACGGTTTTGAATCCGTGTTCCGGCGTGAAGCCGGGGTCGGGGGGCGCTCGACCATGAGCCCTTCTCGCATCATCACCAAGGCCATCCATCATCGCAGCAAGCCCGGCATGGCGCTGGCGGTGGTGGAGGAGGCGGAGCGCCTCGGCAGTGATCGCATTCCCCCGGTGATCAAGCAGATGTTTGGACGGGTGGTGGCGCTGGCTCGCGGCCAGGGCTGATCGGTGCGGATCGTCGGCCGTTGGGGAAGGGGGCGAGTTTGGGTATACTCGCCCCCTTCTATATGAAGCCGCGCACCTATGGTTGGCGCGCGTCACGCCTACTTTTTGTCTGTTGCTGGAGACCCTATGTTCGTCCAACTCCCTTCCTGGCTCTTCCCCCTGACCGGCCTGATGGCGCTGGGGGCCCTGATCGCCCTCGCGCTGGTGCTCTGGCGCGGCGATCTCTGTCCGGGACAGCGTTCGCGGATCACCACCCAGCTCTTCTCCGTCTGGGTCATTACCGGTCTCTCCCTGATGCTGGCCATCGAAGCCGGGATGAGCGGCTGGCTTATCTGGAGCGGGGGGGCAGCCCTGGTGCTGGGAATTGTCCTGTCGCTGGTCCAGTCCCGCCTCGAGGGTAAACGCGCCATTCCCGCCACCCTGCTGTGGCTGCCGGCCCTGCCGCTGGCCCTCTATGGCACAGGCTTGCTGCAACTGCTGGGATGGGTGAACGGCTTGCTGCAGATGGTGCTGCTGGGATCGGCGTTTGCCCACCTGATGTTGCTGCGGGCCCGTCACCGCTTGCAGGCGTTCAATGTCCTGCTGCCGGTGGCCGGTCTGGTGGCGGCCATCGCCAGCCTGCTCTGGTTCGTCGCCCTGATGATGATGGCGGAGCCTGCCACTCAGGTGCTGAGCGCCCTGCAACCCTGGGTGCTGACCCAGGCCGCGCTGCTGATCGCCGCCTTGCTGCTCTGGTTCACCCCCCTCTATCGACAGCAGGAGACGGCCCCCGTGGTGCTCTCCGTGACGCTCTGCGGTCTGCTGATCGCCGAAATCGCCGCAAGTGGCGCATTGCAGCAGTTGTCTCTGCCTTGAAAGAGAAAATCGGTTATGGTGTGGGTTCACAACAAGACAAGCAGGGGTGAGATGGGGATGAATACGGACTGGGTCAGTCGTATCACGGGGGGATTGTTGCTCCTGGCTGTCAGTGGGGGTGTCCAGGCGTCGGCGCGGGATATCAAGGAAGCGGACAAGCTGGCGGACGATCCCACCAAGGTGGTGACCCAGCTGGGGGCCAGTTACACCGATGAGTTCAAGGTGTCGGGTTCCATCGGGATGGGGCCGGTCAGCAAGCTCAACGCCTCCATCAACAAGGATGGCAGCGAGTGGCGGCTGGGGGGCTCCTGGCTCTCCGATATCGGCATCTTCAACTTCAACTTCCGCAAGAAGCAGTTTGATCATGATGCGGAGCAGACCAGCTACAGTCTCGGCACCTTCATTCCCCTGAGTGCCTTCGGCTTTGCCCCCGCGGGCTGGCAGATCTTCCCCATGGCGGGGGTCAGCTACAACGACGGGGACATCGCCTGCGAAGTCGGCACCCAGGGCTGTGGCTCGGTGGACATCGATACCGGCTCGGAGTTCGTCTTGATGCCCAATACCAGCAAGGGGGGATATCTTGGCGTCTTCACCCTCAAGCCGCTCTCGCCCAAGTGGACCTTCATTGCCTTCGGGACGGGGTCTATGGGGTCGAACGATTATCATGGCTACTTTGCCGGTCTCGGCATGGGCTACAAGATCACCAAGCGTCAGTCCATCAGCACCTATGCCTATGCGTCGGACAACAATTATGGGAATGATCAGCAACTGGGGATCGCCTATCGCTATCAGCTGAACTGATGGCCTGGACAGGGAATGTTGAGACGGACCTGCGGGTCCGTTTTTCGTTGTGAAAGGGGATGAACGAAGAGGTGGCGGCGTTAACTGCATAAAAACAAAGCGGTTTGTCCGGCAAAGCAGCAAATAGCGGCGGCTTAGTACACACACTCAACTTTTTCAAGATTTTTGCTTGCAATATTTGGGATGGAGCCTATTATTGGCCACCTCGGACGCGGGGTGGAGCAGCTCGGTAGCTCGTCGGGCTCATAACCCGAAGGTCGTCGGTTCAAATCCGGCCCCCGCAACCAACTCTTTGC
>NZ_JBSTYK010000015.1:0-113998 GCF_054052485.1 Aeromonas intestinalis | reverse complement strand
AGCTGGTAGGGGCGCATTATAGGGAGCTGGCCTGCGATGACAAGGCATTTCTTGAAGAAAGTCACGGAAACTTGAAATTATCCAATTAGAAACAGCTTATTCAGTGTATATATACAATGTTATCCACAAGCCTATGATTTCAGCCCTATTTTAAAGGCACTTTATTGGCAATTCCTTGTCAGATGGATGCCATACTGAAGCGGATAATGCCTCCCGAGTCGTCCATGGTAGCGCCCGGCCATAAAGCTGGTTACCATGGAGGTGAATAGAGTGTTGCACCTTTTTTGCTTTCATTTACAAAAGGTCTTTAAAGATGAATTTATCCAAGTTTCCTGCTTATGTGCAGGCTGCCGTACTCGCCCTGGTATTGGCGCTGGTCGGCTACCTGGTTGCCCAAGCCCTGCAGTTTTCTCTGAAAGCCGAAGTTATTTTTGCCGTCGGTCTGGCCATTGGTGGTTTCGTCGTACCGCTGTTTCTCAACCGGGCTCCCGCCAGTGCGGCCGAGCCAGGTACGAATCAGGAGACCTGCACCTTATATGTAGGCAACCTGCCCTATCGCGCCAACGAGATTGCCGTGCGTGAACTGTTTGCAGAGCAAGGTCAGGTGATTTCAGTCCGTTTGATGAAAGACAAGGCGACCGGCAAGCGTCGGGGCTTCGGCTTCGTGGAGATGCCTGCCGCCGATGCGGCCAAGGCGATCGTCGCGTTGAATGACAAGGAATATCAGCAGCGTACCCTCAAGGTACGTGAAGCGAATGACAAGCGGGACAGGGATGAGCGGGAAGGCGGCGACGTCGACGCCTGAGAACTCAGAACTCAACCTCTTCCAGTGATGACAACCCCCAAGCTTGCAAGGGGGTTGTCAGTTTCTGGGCCTGGGCATCCAGCCGGGTGCAATATGCCCGCCCCTTCCCCTCTTCCAGCATGGATGTCGGCACATCGGCCAACAAGTGGGCCACTCGTCTCGCCACCGCACTGCCTGAATCCACCAGCTGGCAATCCGGCATCAGTTGCCGGATCTCGTCATCAAGCAGTGGAAAATGGGTGCAGCCCAGCACCAGGGTATCCGGCACCACCTCTTCGTCCAGCCAGTCCGCCAGCACCTCGCGCAACAGCGCCATGTTGACCGGTCGCCCTGCCAGCTTGTGCTCGGCTTCGATCACCAGCTCGGTCGCCCCCTTGAGCAACACCCGCTTGCCCGGGGCGAACTGTGCGATCAGGGTATGGGTGTATGCGCGGCTGACGGTGCCGGGGGTTGCCAGCAGGCCGATGCAACCATTGCGGGTCAGGGCAGCGGCGGGCTTGATGGCCGGAACTACCCCCACCACGGGCACTTTCAAGGCCTCCCGCAGGGCGGGGAGCGCTATGGTGCTGGCGGTGTTGCAGGCGATCACCACCAGATCGATGGCATGTGCCGCCACCATGTGACTGACCAGACGGCAACAGGCGGCGATAAGCGCCGGCTCGCTCAGTTCGCCATAGGGGAAGTTGGCGTTGTCGAAGCAGTAGACGTAGTTGTGCGCAGGCAAGGTGCGACGGATCTCGCGATAGACGGTCAAACCGCCCATGCCTGAGTCGAACACTAGAATATTGGCCACCTGAGCTCCCCCTTGAATGCGAGGCGGCGATCATACTCCCGCGGACGGCCAATAGAAAAGGCCCCGCACATGGCGGGGCCTTGCTTTTTCCTCTCTATATAAGCAGAGGAAGGATTACAGACGATAGTCGGCGGTCAGCTTGAACTCGGTACCCGCCGCGGCATAGCCATAGGCAGGCACATAGTTGCGATCGAACAGGTTGTCGATGCGACCGCCCAGAGTCAGCTGAGGCAGCACATCATAGCTGGCCCCCAGGTTGACCAGGGTATAGGAGCCCAGTACCACCCGCTCGGCCGGGAAGCTGTTGAAGTTCTTGTCATCCCGCTTGCCCACATAGAGCAGCTCGGTCGACAGATCCACCGGGCCCAGCTGTGCCTGGGTCAACCAGCTCGCCTTCTGCTTGGCGCGGCGCAGCAGCTGCTGATCCCCGTCGTTCTTGTCCTCGGTCTTGGTGTAATCGAAGCTCAGATCGTGGCGCAGCGGACCGGTCTCCAGCCCAAGGGCCACTTCCACACCCCGGATCTCGGCGTCCGTGTTATCCGGCTTGCAGCTGGACGAGGCGCTCTGGCAGGAGATCAGGTTCTGGATCTCGTTGCGATACAGGTTGATGGACCAGTCCCAGGCGGTGTAGCGACCGGAGAAATCCAGCTCCAGGTTCTTGCTCTCTTCCGGCTGCAGGTTCGGGTTCTCATAGCCCGGGTAATAGAGGTCGAGGAAGGTCGGTGCCTTGAAGGCGGTACCGTAGCTCAACCGTACGTTGTGATTCTCGTTGATATCCAGCCCGGCCGCCGCGGACCAGGTGTTGTGGCGACCATACTGCTCGTTGTCATCGGTACGGCCGGACAACTCCCCCAGCAGGGCATGCCAGCGGTAGCTCGCCACGGCGAACAAACCGATATTGTCCCGATCCGGTGCATTGAACGACTGGCCGTAGCTGCGAGAATCGGACTTCATCTGCTCCTGCTGCCAGTCGGCGCCACCGGTCAGAGACAAGCCTTCCACACCGCTCCAGTTGTTGATCCAGGAGAAACGGGTCAGCCCGGTATGAATGGGCTCGGCGCTGGACTCGCCATTGCTCTCCCACCAGCTCTTCAGCTTGTTCTCGCCGTAGCTGGCCTCCAGCCGGCTGCTCAGGGCACCGCTCTGGTACTTGAGGCCACCGTCGTACTGGAAGGCCTGTACCCGGCTCTGATCGGACGACATATAGGGATCGTCCATCTCGGTCTGGTTGTCATAACCCTGGGCGTTGAAGTCGGCGCTCCAGGCCTCGTTGAAGGCGTGATTCAGACCGAACTGGCCGTTCAGGCTGTCGAAACCATCCCGATCAGGCTGCTGGGCACCGGCGATCACGTCGAAACCATCGGTACGCTCATAACCCACCAGCAGGTTCAGGTCGGTCTTCTCGCCCAGAGCCTGCACGGTACGCACCTGACCCTGGCCGTAGCCATGACTGCCCACTCCACCTTTCAAATGAGTCTCGCTGCCATTCTTGGCGGAGGTCTTGGAGATGAGGTTGATGACCCCCCCGATGGCATTGGCGCCATAGACGGCGGCGCGGGGGCCACGGATGTATTCGATGCGCTCGATGTTGCCAAGGGGGATCTGGCTCAGATCCGGCGTGCCCGCCACCATGGCGGCAATGGGACGACCGTTCATCAGCACCAGCGAATGGTTGGAGTTGGTGCCGCGGATGAACAGGCTGCTGGCATGGCCACGGCCACCCAGGGTGGTGATCTGCACACCCGGCAGGGTTTTCAGCAAGTCCGGCAGGCTCTGTACCTGACGGGATTCGATCTCGGCGCGATCGATCACCATGATGGGAGCAAGCACGGTGCTGGCGGGTTGTTCCACCCGGTTGGCGGTCACCACCAGGGTGTCATTGGCATTGGGGGTCTGGGCGAAGGCTGCTGCCGGCAACAGGGCAACCGCCAATAATGTCTTGGACATGAGAGATCCTTAAGTTCGCGTAAGCATCTTCCGTGGCCGGTTTCTCTCGGCCCGAAATACGAACTTTGGCAGGTCTTCGGGCTCGGGGGCTGATGACCTAGGCGACGGCTTCCCACCCGATGGCAGTGCCTGATGTCGCTTCGTTCCCCCTTACCGCTGCGCGCCAGCTCCGGATTCTCACCGGATTCCCTATTAAGCATGATGCGCCAAAGCGGGGGGGATTATAGGCAGAGTCTCATCGGATGTATAGCCATCTGGATTTCTAAACTAACTTCTGCATTTCACCACGCCATGGCCACCAACGATCCCGCCAGACAGGATCACTCGGTGGCCGGGGTCGGCTGCGTCACTCAGCACCTCGTGACACAAGTCGTTGAACTGTTTCATGTTGGAGGCGAGCTAGCCGAATCACGGCTCCCCGAACCAACCGGAGCCGCCCCTCGGCGACGAGGCAAGATGCGTTGTCCCGTGAAATTTTGAACCAGCCTGCACGGCTTTTTGGTAACATGCGGCAAACGTTTGACATCCAAGGAAGCCGTAATGACGAACCCCCCTTTGATCGGCCTGGTGATGGGCTCTGACTCCGACTGGCCCGTGATGCAGGCGGCCGCCCGCATCCTCAAGGAACATGGCGTCCCTTACGAGGCGAGAGTGGTCTCCGCCCACCGCACCCCGGACCTGCTGTTCGAGTATGCGGCCAGTGCCCGCGAGCGCGGCCTGCGGGCCATCATCGCCGGGGCTGGCGGCGCCGCCCACCTGCCGGGCATGCTGGCCGCCAAGACCACGATACCCGTGCTCGGAGTGCCGATCCCGACTCGTCAGCTCAAGGGGATGGATTCCCTGCTCTCCATCGTCCAGATGCCCAAAGGGGTGCCGGTCGCCACCTTCGCCATCGGTGAAGCGGGCGCCGCCAACGCCGGTCTGTTCGCCGTTTCCCTGCTCTCGGTCGCCCAGGACAGTGACGCTCCCCGCTATCAGCAGCAGCTCGACGGCTTCCGCGCCAAGGAGCGCGACCGGGTGCTGGCCCTGCAACTGGAGGAGCCGGCATGATACTGCCTCCCGCGACTCTGGGGATGCTCGGCGGCGGCCAGCTCGGTCGCTACTTCGTCATGGCGGCCCATCGCCTCGGTTATCAGGTCGTGGTGCTGGATCCGGATCCCGCCAGCATCGCCGGTGCCGCCGCCGATCAGCAGATAGTGGCGGCCTATGACGATGCCGAGGCCCTGGCCGAACTGGCCCGTCGCTGCGTCGCCGTGACCTGCGAGTTCGAGAACGTGCCGGCGGCCTCCCTGGCCCTGCTGGAGCAGCACCTGCCGGTACACCCTGCCGCCAGCGCGGTGAGGGTATGTCAGGATCGCCGGGAAGAGAAAGCCTTCCTGACCCGCGCCGGGGTACCGGTTGCCCCCAACCTGACTCTGCTCCCCAATGAACCGCTGCCCGCACTGCCAAACGACCTCTTCCCCGCCATCCTCAAAACCGCCCGCGAGGGCTATGACGGCAAAGGGCAGTGGACGGTGACCAGCAGCGCCGAGCTGACCGCCGCCCTCGCGACCAGCGGCGTGCCCTGCGTGCTGGAGAAACGGCTGCCACTGGCAGGTGAATTTGCCCTGACCCTGGCCCGCAGCCCGAGCGGCGCCATCAGCGCCCTGCCCCTGGTGCAGAACTGGCACAGCGGCGGCATTCTGGATCAGACCCGCTCCCCCGCCAATGTCCCGGCTCTCGAGGCCGAGGCCAAGCGCATCGCCGAGCACCTGATCGCCGCCCTCGACTACGTGGGCGTGCTGACGGTGGAGTTCTTCCTGGTGGACGGCAAGCTGCTGGTCAACGAGATGGCCCCCCGCCCCCACAACTCGGGCCATCCCAGCATCGACAACGCCGGTTGCTGCCAGTTCGAGCTGCAGGTCCGCGCCCTGTGCGATCTGCCCCTGCCCGCGCAGGCTGAGGTCCAACCCGCCATCCTGCTCAACCTGCTCGGGGATCTGTGGCAGCACGGCACCCCGGACTGGGCCGGTGCCCTGGCCCTGCCGGGGGTGCACCTGCACCTCTACGGCAAGGGCGAGGCGCGCCCCGGTCGCAAGATGGGTCATGTCACCGTCACCGGCCTGAATTGGCCGACGGTGGAGGCGACCGCCAGCCAGCTTCGCACCCTGCTGGGGCTGCCACCGCGCTGAGCGCCACCCCTTCAATGCAAAGACCCGGGCCAAGGCCCGGGTCTTTTTTTACTGCTTGCGAAGGAGCGCGGGGTTGTCAGGCCCGATCTGCTGCCACCACCGGGGACGGCAGACGAATGGTGAGGGAGAGCACCAGCGCCACCACCATCAGCACCAGGATGAGGTTGAAGGTCGCCATGAAGCCGCCGAACAGGGACGCGACGATGGAACCTATGATGCTGCCGAGACCGAAGCCCAGATAGATGACGCCGTAGTTCTTGGTCAGGTTGTTCAGGCCGAAGAAGTCGCTCACCAGAGAGGGGTAGACGGTGATGGTGCCGCCGAAGCTGAAGGCCACGCAGGCCACCGCCACGAAGAAGAGGTTCGCATTGAGGGGCACGAACAACAGCAGCCCCATGCCCACCAGCGTGATGACCTGGGCGATGGTGATGACCCGGATACGGGACATCTTGTCAGACAGGATGCCCAGCACCAGACGACCACCCAGGTTGGCCATGGCGATGATGGCGACGGCGTTGGCGGCCACCGAGCCCGGCAGACCCACCATCTTCTCGCCGATGTCCTTGGCCACGCCGATGACATAGAGGCCGCTCATGCAGGCGGTGAGGAACATCAGCGCCAGCATCCAGTACTGGGGCTTGCGCATCGCCTGTGCCAGGGTGAAGTCGCGGCTCTCGGCTTGTTGCTGGGAGGCCGCCTGCTTGGGCGCATCCTTCATCAGCATGCCGCCCACCAGCACCATGGACATGGCGATCAGGCCCCACAGCTGGAAGGTGGCTTCCAGGCCGTTGTTCGACAGCAGCAGCAGGTTGATGTACTTGAAGCCCAGACTACCGAGGCCATAGGCCCCGATGGAGCAGGCGGAGATCAGCCCCTTGCGCTCCGGGAACCACTTCACGCAGTTGGAGAGGGTCATCAGGTAGCCGGTCCCGTCGGCGAAGCCCACCAGGATGCCGGCGCAGAGGTAGAGCATGGCCAGGTTGCTGGCATGGGCGGTGAGGAAGAAGCCGATGCCGAGCAGCACGCCGGCCCCCAGGGTGACGTTGCGCACCCCGAATCGCTCCTGCAGCTTGCCCGCCATGGAGGAGGCGACCGCCAGGGAGAGGCTGAGTAGACCGAAGGCGAAAGCCACCTGGCTGACCGGCTCGTCCAGCTTGTCGGAGAGCTGGGCGTTGAACAGGCTCCAGGTGTAAACGGAGCCCAGGGCGAACTGGGTGATGATGGTACCAATCAGGGTCAGGTACCGGGTGCGGTTCAGATCGACGGTCATGATGCGCCTCGGGCGGTGGACTCGGGAAGTTGAGCCCACTATAGGAGCGGCGCACGAATTGCAGACCGATTAAGGCATGAAATGCAGATCGGCGGGAATGAATGACAATCAGAGCCGCATCAGCTGACGGAACGCCTTGATGTTGCTGCGACTGACCGGCACCTCGAACGGCAGATCATGGAGCCGGATGAGGTAGGTACTGTTGAACCAGGGCACGATCTCGCGGATCTTGTTGATGTTGACGCAGTAGGAGCGATGGCAGCGAAAGAAGCCCTCCGCCGGCAGCCGGCTGACGAACTCGCTGATGGTCATGGTCATCACGTAGCGATCGGTGCGGGTATAGACATGGGTCAGCTTCTCGTCCGCCTCCACGTAATAGATCTGCTCGCAGGGGGTGACGATGATGCGCTCCCCCTTCACCAGGTTGACGGTACGATTCTGGCTCGGACTCCCCTCCCCGCCGGGTTCGGTCCCCGAACTCGGCTGCTGCCGACCGGCATGTTCGAGTTTTTGCAGCAGGCTGATGAGGCGCGGCTCGTTGTAGGGCTTGAGGATGTAGTCAAACGCCTCCAGTTCGAACGCCTCCACCGCGAACTCCTTGTAGGCGGTGACGAACACGATGTGGGGCGGATGGCTCGACTTGTGCAGGTTCTTGGCCAGCAGCAGGCCGTCGATGGAAGGCACCTGGATATCCAGAAACACCACGTCCACCTCGTGATCCTGCAGGTACTTGAACGCCTCAAGACCATCCTCGAAGCTCGCCACTATCTCGATGGTGCTGTGCTGCGCCACCAGATAGGCCAGCTCTTCCCGGGCCAGGTATTCGTCTTCGACTATGATGGCTCTCAACATGGCATCCCCTCCAAACCCGGCAAACAGGCCAACACGCCCGGACATTCATCTTTCACTACGATAACGTTCAGCACGGCATGGCCTCCGGATCCGGCAGATAGAAACAGACTTCGGTGCCGGGTTCGAGCCGCTTGAGCTGCAGGCCGTCGCCGTACAACAGCTTGACCCTCTGATGCACGTTCATCAGGCCGATACTGCGGCTCTCCACCCGGCCGGCGGCCACACCGTCGATCACCGCCTGGCTGATGCCATAACCGGTGTCGCGCACCGCCACCCGTATGCCCCCCGCCAGCTGTTTCACCTCGATGGTGACCCGGCCCGGCGCGCTGCGGGGCTGGATGCCGTGCAGGATGGCGTTCTCCACCAGGGGCTGCAGCAGCAGGCTCGGCACCTGAATATGCACGTCGTCCACCTCGAACACCACCTCCAGCTTGTCGCCGAAGCGGGCCTGCTCGATGGCCACGTAGTCGCGCACCTGCTGCAGCTCCTCCTGGATGTCGATGAGCTCATCCCCCTTGTTGAGGTTGTAGCGCAGATAGTCCGCCAGGTTGGCGATGAGCTGGCGCGCCTGCTGGGGACGGATGCGGATGAGCGACGAGATGGCGTTGAGGGCATTGAACAAAAAATGCGGGTTGATCTTGCTCTGCAAGGCGGTGAACTCCGCCTTGCGGGTCATCTCTTTCAATTGCTCGATGCGCGACACCTCCATCTGGGTGGAGATGAGCTGGGAGAGACCCACCGCCATCTCCCGCAACGAGCTGGTGATGCTGTGGGTGCGGCGAAAATAGATCTTGAGGGTACCGCTGACCACGCCGTTCTCCCTCAGCGGGATGATGATGACCGAGTGGAAGTCCGACAGATGGTACTGGCGCAGATCGTTGTTGATGATGATCTGATCGAGCAGCACGGCCCGCTGGGTCATGTCACTGATGGCGTGATGCTCGTCCAGCTCGTAGTAACCCTTGCCGACGCCCACGTAGGCCAGCACGTCCCGGGTATCGGTGATGGCCACCGCGTCCGCACTGATCTCCCGTCTTATCACCTCGCACACCTGGCCGAGGGAGTGGCGATCGATCTTCTGGAAGAAGGGCAGCGTCTGGTTCGCGATGTCCAGCGCCAGCTTGGCCTGCTTGGCGGCGATCAGCTCCTTCTCGTCGTCCAGATCCTGCACCAGCTTGATGATGAGGCCGATACACAAGGTTCCCGCCATCATGGGGTAGGCGATATGACTGACAATCTCGACACCAACAGCATGAGGTTCTGTTAGCACCCATATCAGCAGCATGGTCAGCCCCTCGCAGGCCATGCCCGCGAGGATCCCGTACAGCCAGAGCCGCGACTTTCGACAGCGCAGGTGCAGCCAGGTCGCCAGCAGGCCGGCGATGATGCTGGCGATGAGGCAGGGGATGGAGGTGTGACCATCCATGTCGATGAGGTAGCGGTGCAGACCGGAGATGACCCCGGCCGGGATGCCGACCCAGGGGCCGAACAGTATGCCCCCCGAGATGATGGCGATGATCCGCACGTTGATGAGGGCCCCCTCCACCGGGATGCCGGTGTAGGTGCTGAATACGGCGAACAGGCCGAAGATGGCGGCGACCATCACCAGCTCCGCCGGGGTGTGATCCCGCTTCTGGAACAGCCGCTGGAACGGCCGGGTACGGGTCAGCAGGAAGAGCGTCATCAGCATCAGCGCCGCCCGCTCGAACACCGCCAACAACATCATCTGATTTTCGAGCATGGCCCCTCCGGCCGGCGGCCATCTGGGCGCACTATTAAGGATTCAAGAAGGGCTGCCAGGAAGAGAATGCATCGAGGTGGCAGCACGGGAGGCACCCAGTTTACCTCAGAGTGGCCGCCAAGGGAGCCTGAGGATGGGGCTGGCCGGACTGACCAGCCCCCGGGTTCAGGAAGAGAGGGTTGCCAGCCTGGCCGCGAAGCCCATGAAGAAGAGCCCGATCAGCCCATTGCCCAGCCTGGCGAGGCGCACCTTGCGTGCAAAGAAGCGGGCCATCAGGGTGCCGCCGAAGATAAGCAGGGTCAGGTAGACGAAGCTCATGGCCTCCAGCATGCCCGCCAGCACCAGGTAGGAGACCCAGGTGTGGGCATAGTTGAAGTCGACAAACTGCACGAAGAAGGAGACGTAGAACAGGATTGCCTTGGGATTGGTGAGACTCAGGGTCAGGGCCTTGCCGAAGTAGTTCTCCTCGGGCACCGCCTCCTTCTGTGCGGTCGCCTGTCTGGCGACGAAGTTCGCGTGCAATATCTTGATACCCAGATAGAGCAGATAGAGGGCACCGAGGTAGCGCACCAGGGTGAACAGCAGCGGCGTGGTGCGAATGAGGGAGGCGATGCCGAGATAGGCGCAGAAGATGAGGATGGCATCGCCGACGAAGACCCCGAGGGCCGCCTTGTAACCGGCACCGATGCCCCGGGTCGCCCCGGTGCGCAGCACATAGAGGGAGTTGGGGCCCGGCGCTATGATGATGAAAAAGAGGCCGACCAGGTAGGTCCAGACGTTGATGACCCCAAGACTTTCAAACATAACTTCCCCCGATGCGAGGAAGGGTCCCGGTCTTCGGGGTCCCTCCCGGATGATTAAAGCGTGACCGTCCTATACTATGCCTCCGCCAACAAATCACAAGGGCGCAGCAATCAGGCGATGATCGGTCATCGGCGTCTCCTCCGTCAGAGGGCACCTTGCCCACTTTTGTAATATCCACCGGCGCCGGGATCGGGCATGGTAGAGGGATCCCGGATCACAGACACATCACCATGGACAAGCCTCTCAGTACCGACACCCTGCTCGCCACGCCAGCCGTGGCCGAACCCAGGCACGGCACCACCTACCCGGTGATCGCCGCCATCAGCTTCTCGCACCTGCTCAACGACATGATGCAGTCGGTGCTGCTGGCCATCTATCCCTTGCTCAAGCTCGGCCTCAACCTGTCGTTCGCCCAGATAGGCCTCATCACCCTGACCTACCAGTTCACGGGCTCCCTGCTGCAACCGCTGATCGGCCTCTACACCGACCGCAGGCCCATGCCCTACTCCCTGCCGTTCGGCATGGGATTTACGATGCTGGGGCTGCTCTCCCTGTCGCAGGCCGGCAGTTTTGGCGCCGTGCTGTTCTCGGCCATGCTGATCGGCATGGGTTCCTCGGTCTTTCACCCGGAATCTTCCCGGGTCGCCCGCATGGCGGCTGGCAACCAACCCGGCCTGGCCCAATCCCTGTTCCAGATCGGCGGCAACCTGGGATCGGCCATAGGTCCGCTGCTCGCCGCGCTCATCATAGTGCCGCACGGACAGGCCAGCGCGGCCTGGTTCTCGCTGTTCGCCCTGGTGGGGGTCGTCGTGCTCAGCTTCGTCGGACGCTGGTCCAGCCAGCATGCCGCCAGCTTCCACAAACGGATGAGGGCCCATGCCGGCAACGGCCTGAGCCGCCGCCAGATCGGCTGGACCCTGACCATCCTCGGCCTGCTGATGTTCTCCAAGTTCTTCTACATGGCCAGCCTGAGCAGCTATTACACCTTCTACCTGATGGACAAATTCCACCTCTCCCTCGACAGTGCCCAGCTGTATCTGTTCGCCTTCCTGTTCGCCGTCGCGGCAGGCACCGTGCTGGGCGGCCCCGTCGGTGACCGCATCGGGCGCAAGCGGGTGATCTGGATCTCCATCCTCGGCGTCGCCCCCTTCACCCTGCTGCTGCCCCACGTCGACCTGTTCTGGACCTCGGTGTTCTCGGTCATCATTGGCCTGATCCTGGCCTCGGCCTTCTCCGCCATCCTGGTGTACGCCCAGGAGCTGATCCCCGGCAAGGTGGGCACGGTGTCAGGTCTCTTCTTCGGCCTCGCCTTTGGTCTGGGTGGCATAGGGGCGGCCCTGCTGGGCCAGCTGGCGGACGCCACCAGCATAGAGACCGTGTACCAGGTCTGTGCCTATCTGCCGCTGATCGGTCTGCTGACCGTATTGTTGCCGACGCTGAAGAAGGGTTAGCCACCGCTATCCTCGGGTGAGGCAGCGGGAAGCCATCGGCAGGAAAGGAGATTCAAAGAGAGTGCGGAAGTCGCCATCAGGCGGGAGAAACACCATCGGGCCCAGAGAGGGGCCCGATGGTGGCGTCGTTCGACCTGTTCGTCAGCAGTACTGCCCTGCCACCCAGCCCGATGACCAGGCCCACTGGAAGTTGTAGCCACCGAGCCAGCCGGTCACATCCACCACCTCACCGATGAAGTAGAGCCCCGGCACCTTGCGCGCCTCCATGGTCTTGGAGGAGAGCTCGTTGGTATCCACCCCCCCCAGCGTCACCTCGGCGGTGCGATAGCCCTCGGTGCCGTTGGGCAGGATCTGCCAATCCCCCAGCAGGTCGGCGATGGCCGCCAGCTCCCGCTCGTTGTACTGGCGCATCGGCTTGTTGACGAGCTGACCCAGCTCCACCAGCTTGTCGACGAAGCGTTTGGGCAGCTCGCGGCCCAGCACGGTTTTCAGCTCCTGGGCCGGATGGGCCTCGGCCCAGCCCTTGATGGCAGCAGGAATATCCAAATCCGGCAGTAAATTGATGTGTATCTTCTGCCCAGGCAGCCAGAAAGAGGAGATTTGCAGGATGGCCGGGCCGGAGAGGCCGCGGTGGGTAAACAGCATGGCCTCCTTGAAGCAGGTGCCGTCTTCTGCGGTCACCGCCACCGGCAGGCTGACTCCCGCCAGATCGGCGAAGGCCTCCTTCTGTGCCTGATGCAGGGTGAAGGGCACCAGGCCAGCACGGGTCGGCAGCACGTTGAGGCCGAACTGCTCCGCCAGCTTGAAGCCGTAGGGAGTCGCGCCGAGCTTGGGCATGGAGAGACCGCCGGTGGCCACCACCAGGGAGTGACAGCGGATCGCCCCCTTGCTGGTGTCGAGCAGGAAGCCGTCATCCGTTTTGCTGACGGCAAGCACCTCGGTCTGGTACTGCTGGCTCACCCCGGCCCACTCGCACTCGGTGAGCAGCACCTCGACGATCTCTTTCGCGCTCTCGTCACAGAACAGCTGGCCCAGGGTCTTCTCGTGATAGTTCACCCCGTGCCTGTCCACCAGGTCGATGAAGTCCTGCTGGGTGTAGCGCGCCAGCGCCGACTTGCAGAAGTGGGGATTGCCCGAGAGGAAGGCGTGGGGGCCGGCCTGATGGTTCGTGAAGTTGCAGCGTCCGCCGCCGCTTATCAGGATCTTGCGGCCCGGCTTCTTGGCGTTGTCCAGCAGCAGCACGGAGCGCCCGCGATAGCCTGCCTGGGCCGCACACATCAAACCGGCCGCACCGGCCCCGATCACCACCACATCAACCTGCGTCATCATCACTCACTCATCCAAAGAAAAACGGCCCCTGCATAAGAGGGGCCGTCATTGTACTGGCTGAACATTAAGTGTCCACGACTATCAGGCGTTGCTGTCCATGATGCTGGCCGGGGCGCCCTTGGCCAGCTCCGCCAGCTCCTTGTCGATGAAGTAGAGGCCCTTGCCATCCTCGCCCACCAGGGAGAGACGGTCGACGACGCTCTTGAACAGCTTCTCTTCTTCGTGCTGCTCGGCCACGTACCACTGCAGGAAGTTGAAGGTGGAGTAGTCCTGGGTGGTAAAGGCCACGTGGGCCAGGCCATTGATGCACTTGGTGATGTGATACTCGTGCTCCAGGGTGGTGCGGAAGATGTCACCCAGGGAGTTGAACTCGTGGGGCGGCGCCTCGATGGCACCCAGCACCGGCATGGAGCCCGTCTCGCTCACATAGGTGAACAGGCGCTCCATGTGCTGGCGCTCCTCGACCGCGTGCTGGCGCAGGAAGGTGGCAGCCCCTTCGAAGCCCTTGTCCTCACACCAGGCGCTCATCTGCAGGTAGAGATTGGAGGAATAGAATTCCAGATTGATCTGCTCGTTCAACTTCTCGATCATGGCTTTGGCCAACATGATGATTCTCCAGGGTGATGTGTTCCCGATTGTCGCCACTGTTTTACCACGAATCAACTCCGGGTGTGTGATGCGCCCCGAGTTGTGACCCTGCCCCTCTCATCTTTCCCCCCATACGGGCATAGAGAAGCAAAGAATCATGGTGTACCCGGACTCAGCCTCTATGATGGCGCCAGTGGTCAGGAAGAAGATTCGATGAGACTGGTGATGGCTCTGGTGCTGCTCTGGATGACTCAGGTGCAGGCGGCTCCCCCCTTGTTTGACGAGACGGAATTAGCGGCGGCACGCGATCCTGCCGGCTATTTGCAGCGCCTCGACGCCGAGCCACGCCAGGGAATGGAGCTGTTCCACGCCAGATCCCTCGCCAAGGCGGCACTGGGACGCCATCCCGACGCCCTGATAGACAACGCCCGCGCACGCTCCCTCGCCGCCGCCCACAAAGAGACCGGCCGCTTGCTGGACTTCCGGTTGCAGCAGGTCGCCCTCACCCTGGAGACGGAAGCCCCCCGCCAGGCCCTCAGGCTGCTGGCGCAGCTGCAGCCCGCCCTCATGGGCCATCCGGCCAGGCTCGCCCAGTGGCATGCTCTCAACGGTCTCGCCCTCTATCGCACCCGTCAGCTCAAGGAGGCCATCGGCGAACTCAAGACCGCCTATCACCTCAATCAGCAGGCACAGGAGACGACCCTCTCCAGCCTGCAACGGGCCCGCCTGCTGATGACCCTTGGCAACCTCTACGCCGATCTTCGTCTCTATCAGGAGTCGGAAACCTATTACCAGGATGCCCTGCGGCTGATGGTGCGGCTGGACGAGCCCAACAGCCAGGCCATCATCAAGGCCAACATGGCGCGGCTCTACATCGACACGGACCAGCCGGCCAAGGCGTGGCAGTTGCTCGATACCCTGCTCGGGCAGCCCGGCCTGCCACCGGACTACCGCGCCATCGTGCTCGGCTATCAGGCCATGGCCCTCAATGGATTGAAAGAGTGGGAAGCGGCCTGGCAGAGCCTGAACGAGGCGCAGGGCATCTACCTGAGCCTCGGCTACCCCCAGGCGGCGTCACGCCTGACCGAAACCCGGGCCAGGACCCTGCAAGGGCGCGGTGAGAAGCAGCTGGCGCTGCAACTGCTGACGGCCCAGACCGAGGCCACCACCATAGAGGGCAAGGCGCTGCAAGCCAGCCTGCTGGCGGATCTGGGGCGCTACCCCGAGGCCTACCGGGCCATGACCGAATACATGCAGGATTACCAGCAGCACTTCAACCAGACCCTGAGCCAGCACGCCAGTGCCTTTCAGGCCGAGCGGGAACTGGCGCGCAGCGAGGCCAGCAACCGCGCGCTGCAGCAGGAGAATGACCGCAAGCGCCAGCAGCTGCTGTATCAGCAGAGCGCCCGTTACTATCAGCTGCTGCTGGTCTTCCTGCTGGGGGTGGCCCTGATCCTGCTCGGGCTGGCGACCCACAGGTTGCATCGCAACTCGCGCCACCTCTACAAACTCGCCACCTTCGATCAGCTGACCGGGCTGCCAAACCGGCGTGCCCTGATGGAGCGGCTGGCGCACCAGTGGCAGCAGCACCAGCCGCTGACCCTGCTCATCATCGACATCGATCACTTCAAGCAGATCAATGACCGCCACGGTCACCAGACCGGGGATCTCGCCATCCAGCGACTGGCCCATGAACTGAAACGCTGGGCACCGGATCTGCAACAGATTGGGCGCTGGGGAGGAGAGGAGTTTCTGGTGGCCATGCCCCAGGACGGTGCCCGCTGCCGGGAGCAGGCCGAGCAGCTGCGCCAGCGGATCGAACTGCTGCACCACCCCGCCATCACCGTCAGCATCGGGGTGGCAGAACGATCCCCCGCCGATACCAGCCTGAGCCAGCTGATCCACAGAGCCGACATGGCCATGTACCAGGCCAAACGCCAGGGGCGCAACCAGACCATACTGGCGCACTCCCCCGACGCACCCGCCGAGTCGATTCCCAGCGTGGCCTGATGGCTCAGGGTGTCAGCTCGGTCAGGGCCGCGACATTGACCGGCGCGCCGTAATCCACCTCCGGCAGGTCGAAGCCGTTGAGCCACATGAAGTCCCGCTTCAATCCGCCGAAATCCCCGAGACTCTGGAAATTGTCCGGCGTGACCTTGGACCAGAGAGCGGAGACGGCAGCCTGAATGGCCGGCTCCAGCTCATGATCGTCCATGCGGATCAAGCGGTTGCCATCGGCCACCACCCCCTTGGGGCCATACATCTTGTCGGCGAATAGCCGCAGCATCTGTTCGATGCAGCCCTCGTGCACGCCGCGCTCCTTCATCACCCCCATCAGCAGGCCGAGGTAGACGGGCAGCACCGGAATGTAGGCGCTCGCCTTGGTCACCAGCGCCTTGCACACCGACACCCAGGCATGACCACCGAGGGCTGCCAGCTGCAAATTGATGCTCTCGGCACTGGCATGCAGGTGCTCCTTGGCGTAACCGATGGTGCCGTCACGGTAGATGGGATAGGTGGATTCCGGGCCGATATAAGAATAAGCCACCGCCTGCACGCCTTTTGCCAGACAATCCGCCTGCTGCAGCGCCTGTAACCAGAGCTGCCAGTCCTCTCCCCCCATCACGGTGACGGTGTCGCGGATCTCCTCCGGACTGGCCGGCGCCAGGGTCTGCTGCACCAGGGCCTCCTGCTCCAGATCCAGGCCCCAACCGGTAAATGGCTGGCCCGTGGTCTTGAGTACGGAACGCACCTGGGTGCCATCAGGCATCACCCGGATGCCGCTCGCGAGGGAATAGACCACCAGATCCACCTGCCCCAGTTGCTGGCGGATGACATCGATGGCCTGCTGGCGCATGGCATCCGAGAAGGCGTCGCCGATCAGGTTGACGGCGATACGCCCCTCCTGCTCCGCCGCCTGGCGAAACCAGATGTTGTTGTACCAGCCCGCACTGCCGAGCCCTTTTTCCGAGGGGCCTCGCTCGAACGAAACACCAACGGTGTCGGCCCCTGCCCCGAAGGTCAGGGCGACGCGCGACGCCAGGCCGAACCCGGAAGAGGCTCCCAGCACCAACACCCGTTTTGGCCCGTCGAAACGGCCCGCCGCCCTGACGCTGGCGATCTGCTGGGCGACGGCGGCACGGCAGCCGATGGGGTGGCAGTTGCGGGCGACACAGCCCTGGATTTGTGGACGAATAATCATGGGCATCTCTCCAAACGAGGGGATCAGGCGGCGGGCCATCCCTATCCGGCCCCGGGTGGGATCATCATAGACGGCTTCGACGAAGAAACTGGCTACAGCATAACCATGGCGAGGTGACAAACCTTGATGCGAACGGGGATAAACGGAAAAAAGGGGCAGAAAAACAAGAGGGAGCACGAGGCTCCCCAAAGCGGTATTCAGATGCTTTTTGTTGTTTTGTGTTCATTGCGAAGCACGGGCACATCCTATTCCCCTGATCTTGTCACGGCAATAGGCTGGCGTGATCGGCCTCAAATTTCTGGCTAATTTATATGCAACCCGCAAATGGGGGCGGCAAGCTGGCTTCACAGGACGCCCGTGCCAATGCCCCACATTGTGACGACGAGGTCGTTTTAGTTTCAGCAGACATTGGTATAGTGGACTCAGGATCGATGAGGAGAACTCCCATGAATGGAACCTATTACAAACACGTACTGGCCGCGATCGACCTGTCGGAAGACAACCGCAAGGTGATCGAGAAGGCGGTCGACCGGGCCTGCTCCAACGGTGCCAAGCTGTCGGTGATCCATGTGGATGTGGACCTCAAGGATCTCTACACCGAGATGATCGATATCGACATCGACAACGTGCAGGATCAGGTGATCGCCGAAGCGAAAGAGAAGCTGGAAGCCTTCCTGGCATCCGTGGACTACCCCATCGAGAAGAAGCTGGTGATCTGCGGCGATCTCAGCGAGCGGGTCAATCAGGCGGTCAAGGATTACCAGATAGACCTGCTGGTGTGCGGCCATCGCCAGAGCTTCTGGAGCCTGCTCACCTCGAGCGCGCGCCAGCTGATGAACACTGTCCCCTGCGATCTGCTGGTCGTCCCCTTGCAGAAGTGATCAAAGGGGCGTAGCTTGATTGACCATGAACACGATCGCTTTTAATCACAACAACTGGTGGTGCTGCTTTTAACAGGCGGCACTGCTTTTCTATGTGATATTGACGACAGAAAACACCGTGACCGCCGAGAGGCGGTCATTGTTTTTGTGTCCCATGTCGCCTCCCGGCCCACCCCCAACTGGAGAGAGTGACATGCACAACCCCATCATACTGACCGGCGATCGCCCCACCGGCAAACTGCACATAGGCCACTACGTCGGCTCCTTGCGCCAGCGGGTGGAAGCCCAGACCCATTACCGCCAGTTCGTGATGATCGCCGACCTGCAGGCCCTGACCGACAACGGCCACAACCCGGCCAGGGTGACCGACAACGTGCTGGAGGTGATGGCCGATTATCTGGCCGCCGGTCTGGATCCCGCCCGTACCACCTTCTGCCTGCAGAGCGCCCTGCCCGCCCTCGCCGAGCTCACCTGCTACTACCTCAACCTGGTCAGCGTCGCCCGGCTGGAGCGCAACCCCACGGTGAAGGCCGAGATCCAGCAAAAAGGGTTCGAGCGCAGCCTGCCCGCCGGCTTCCTGGTCTACCCGGTCAGTCAGGCCGCCGACATCACGGCGTTTCGCGCCACCCATGTGCCCGTGGGGGAGGATCAGCTGCCCATGCTGGAGCAGACCAACGAGATAGTGCGCCGCTTCAACACGCTGGTCGGCAAAGAGGTGCTGACCGAATGCCAGCCGATCCTGAGCGACACCGGCCGCCTGCCCGGCATCGACGGCAAGGCCAAGATGTCCAAGTCCCTCGGCAACACCATAGAGCTCGGCATGTCGGCGGATGAGGTGAAACAGGCGGTGTTTGCCATGTATACCGACCCCAATCACCTCAAGGTGAGCGATCCCGGCCAGGTGGAGGGCAATACGGTGTTCGCCTATCTGGATGCCTTCCACCCGGACAAGGCCCTGGTGGCGCAGATGAAGGCCCACTACCAAGGCGGCGGCCTTGGCGACATGCGCTGCAAGCAGGTGCTGAACGACTGCCTGCAGAGCCTGCTCACCCCCATGAGAGCGCGCCGCCAGGCCGCCATCGCCGACAAGGGTCAGCTGCTGGCGCTGCTGCACAGGGGCACCCAGCAGGCCCGCACCCTCACCGACGAGGTGCTGGCCGAGGTCAAGGGAGCCATGGGGCTGGATTACTTCGCCGGGTTGCGCTGAGCCGCTGTGCCCAGGGCCGCCTCGCCGTAGCGTTCGAAGGCGAGCAGGTGCAGCAGGCTCTTGAACCAGCGGATCGCCTCGTCGTGGGCGCTCAAGGGGTGGCCCGCCATCAGGTAGACGATGGGGATGGCGGGCTCCAGCTGATGAAGTCGCAGCGGGTAATAACGGCAGAAGTGGCGCCCGATCATCTCCGGCACCACCACCAGGTAGCGGCCGGTCGCCATCAGCTGGGGCACCGCCATGAAGCTCGGCAACCTGGCCCCCAGCTCCCGCGCGACCCCGAAACGGGCCAGCCAGAGTTCCACCATGGCCTGACTGTGACCCCAGCTGGAGGTGTAGATATGGGGGCGGCTCACCAACTCCTCCGGCCCCAGCTCCTCCGGCAGAGCGCTACCGAGCGGTGACAGACAGACCAGGGGATTGGTGAACCACTCTTCGCGCCACAAGCGGGGGGAGAGGTGGTTGGCATCGGCAAAGCCGATCACCAGATCCAGCTCCCCTTTCTCCAGCTCCCGCTCATAGTCGCTGTTCGCCAGCTCGCACACCTCCAGTCGGCAGGCGGGCGCCAGCTGGTGCATGCGCTCCACCAGGGTCGGCACCAGGCCGTGCTCCACCGAGCCCGGGGTGGCGATGCGAAACACCCGCTGGGCACTGGCGGGCTCGAAGCCCTTTGCCTGCCGCAAGCCCTGCTCCAGCATGGCCAGCGCCTGGCGCACCGGCCCCGCCAGCGCCTTGGCGCGATCCGTGGGCATCATCTCCCGCCGACTCATCACGAACAGGGGATCGTCCAGCGCCTGTCGCAACCGGCCGAGAGCGTGGCTGACGGTGGACTGGGAGAGATGCAGCCGTTCGGCGGCACGGGTGACGTTGCGCTCCTGCATCAGCATGTCGAACACGGTGAGCAGGTTGAGGTCGAGGCGGGAAAGGGGCTGTTCCATCGATAAGGGCCATAGTCGGATGACGACAATTCATTTAAGGCATAGTAGCAGATTGCATAGAATGCGCGGGCAAATACCATCGGAGATTAAAATGCGTAGCTATCTGTTGTTGCTGGCGATCGGCCTGTTGTGGGGCTCCCAGTTCATCTTCATGCACCAGGCCGTGGCCGAATTGCCCCCCATCATGGTGGCCGCCATTCGTGCCCTGTGCGGCAGCCTGACCCTGGGCCTGCTCTGCCTGTTCATGCGTCTCAAGAGCGAGCATACCCGCTGGCGCACCTATATGTGGATCGCCCTGCTCGATGCCACCATCCCCTTCATCATGGTCGCCTGGGGTCAGCAATACGTGGACAGCGCCATCGCCGCCGTGGTGATGGGTTGTATCCCCTTTGTCACCATCTTGATGGCACCGCTGTTGGTTTCCGGTGAAAAAATCACCAAGGGAGGCCTGATCTCCGTGGTCATCGGCTTCATCGGCGTGCTGGTACTGTTCTGGCCGAAGCTCTCCAACGGCATGGATGCGGGCCTGCTCGGCGCCGTCGCCATCCTGTTTGGCGCCAGCTGCTTCGCCATCGGCCTGCTGATGATCAAGCGTTTCGCCAAGGACCACCCCGTGGTGGTGGCCCGCAACATCCTGATCTCCTCCGCCGTGCAGTTGCTTGTGGCAGCCCCCTTCGTCACCGATCTGGGCGCCCTCACCCTGCCGAGCAGTCAGGCCATCAGCGCCGTCGTGGTACTGGGTGTCTTCTGTACCGGTCTGGTCTACTTCCTCTACATGGCGCTGATCCAGAAGGCGGGCCCGACCTTCGCCTCCTTCAGCAACTATCTGGTGCCGCTGTTCGGCGTCATGCTGGGTGCCCTCTTCCTCGGCGAGCAGATCCAGTCCACCACCGGTGTGGCACTGGCACTGATCCTGGGTTCGGTCGCCCTCAACCAGTGGGCCCAGCAACGCCGTATCCAGCGGGAGGCGGCCCTATGTCAGGCATCCTGACCACCCTGTGTGGCGGTCTGGTGCTGATCGCCGGCTGGCAGTACAAGCACCGGCTGGCCGGACTGCTCGGCCTGCTGATGCTGACCCTGCCCTGGCTGTTCGACAGCAAGCTGCAGGCCATGCTGAGCTACGCCCTGAGTGCCTGAGTGCTCCGTCTGATTGTGTGACCAGAGTGTATCTCTCTGTTTTTTGGGACCGTTTTAAAAAAAACCTCCGATTTGTCCCTTCAACCGGCGCCCTGCGCCGGTTTTTTTATCCCTGCCTCCCGGCGCATCACACCCTGTAGCGATAGCTCAGTCGCTCGTTTTTGCGCGGGCCGGTGATCTGCCATCCCAGCAGAAAACCGTCGGCGGTCAGGGACAGCTCGGCGCTGTAGTGATCCTGCCCACACAGGTGCGCCTCGGCAGTGAGCCAGCGGCCATCCGGCCCGGGCTGCAGCTCGAACAGCAACACGGGTGCCTCGTGGCGTAGATGGGAGAGGCTGACGCCCCCCTCGACGCGCTGCCACCAGAAGCTGTTGTGCATGGCAAGCGCCTTGCCATGCGGGGTGAGATAGCGCCCCTGTTCGGCAAACAACCAGCCCCCCTGATGATCGGTCACCCGCACCACCCCCTCGCCCCGCCCATTCCAGTCGGTGGCGGATCCCGCCCCGTTACTCGCCTCGAAGGCAAATGATCCGATCTGTGGCAGCAAGCCCCATAAACGCTGGATCGCGACGTCCAACTCGGCCATCATAGCGCCCTCCAAATTGACAACTGACGACATTTCAATCACATGAACTACTTGATAGGGGTTACCCTGCTCTGGTCATTCTCTTTCAGCCTGATCGGGGTCTACCTCGCCGGCCAGGTGGATGCCTATTTCTCCGTGCTGACCCGCATCGCCCTCGCCAGCCTGGTATTCCTGCCCTTCCTGCGCCGCCGCTGGCTGCGCCCCGATCTGGTGGCCAAGCTGATGGCCCTCGGCGCCATCCAGCTCGGCATCATGTATCTGTTCTATTACCACTCCTTCCTGTTGCTGACGGTGCCGGAAGTGCTGGTGTTCACCATCTTCACCCCCATCTACGTGACCCTGATCCATGATCTGCTGGAGTCCAGGTTCAAACCCACCTACCTGTGGGGCGCCCTGCTGGCGGTGCTGGGGGCGGCCGTGATCCGCTTCGATGGCCTGACCGAGAGCTATGTGATGGGGTTCCTGGTGGTGCAGGGGGCCAATATCTGCTTCGCCCTCGGCCAGGTCGGCTACAAGGTGCTGCTGGCACGGGAGCAGGAGCAGCCGCCCCAGCTCGCGGTGTTCGGCTGCTTCTATCTCGGGGCCCTGGTGATTGCCCTGCCCGCCTGGTGGCTGCTGGGGCAACCCCAGTATCCCACCAGCAACCTGCAGTGGGGCATCTTGCTCTGGCTGGGGGTGGGGGCATCCGGGCTCGGCTACTTCCTGTGGAACAAGGGGGCGACCCTGGTCAGCAGCGGTGTGCTGGCCATCATGAACAACGCCCTGATCCCGGCGGGTCTGCTGGTCAACCTGGTGCTTTGGGGCAAGGACACCGATCTGCTCAGGCTCAGCCTGGGGGCCGTGCTGATGCTGGCCTCCCTCTGGATCTGCCAACGCCAGCCGGTTCGTGGCGCACAGTGACCATGAGTCAACCGATGGGCCTGCTGATGCAGGCCCTCTTTTTACCCACCAACCTCAGCCGGTGAGTGAGCACTGACTAAAAATCAGCCGACGACGGCGTTGTGCTCCCGTTTGGCCTGACCATGACAGGAGGCCAGACGCGCCAGCAGGTGATCGATCTGCTCGGCATTCTGGCTCTGTACCAGACCGATGCTGACGGTCACCGGCCGCTCCGGCAGCAGGCTGGCGTCGGCGATTTCGAGGCGCAGCCGCTCGGCGATCTCCAGACCGCTCAGCCGATCGGTCTGGGACAGCATCAGGATGAAGCCATCTTCATCCCAGCGGGCGAAGGGGTCTTCCCGGCGCAGCTCGTGGCGCACGATGCGCGCCAGCTTCGCCATCATGGCGTCACAGGCCACCTCGCCAAACAGCTGCAGGATCTTGCTGCGGTGATCCACGGTGAACTGCAGCAGGCAGAAGCTGCCACTCTCGCTGGCGAGCCGCTCATCCAGCAGCAACTCGAAGTGACTGCGGCTCTCCAGCCCGGTGAGGGGATCCGTATCGTGACGACTCTCCTCCTGAGGCACCGCCGGGTCCAGGTGGCGCACCACCCCCAGCAGCTCCCCCCGGGCATTGCGGCGTACCCGCTCCTCCAGTCGCACATAGTGGCCCTGATGATGCAGGATACGATACTCGAGGCGCAGCCCCTGGTTGTGCCCCGCCTGACAAGCCCGAATGGCGTCGGCCAGCCGGGTGCCATCGTCCGGATGCACCCGCGCCAGCCAGCCGAGGTCATCCAGGGCATTGCCCTCCAACCCCAGCAGTTGCAGGCAGGAGGGATCACGCCTCAACCCCTGCTCCGCCGACCAGGTCCAGATCCCGGCCTCCAGCATCGCCATCGCCTCTGTCATCAGGGACGCATCGAGCCGGGTTACGGCCTCTGTCCAGGGGGTCTCATACCTTTCCATCAATTGCCTCAATACCGGATTTGAATATCTGCTCAATAAGTAACATTGGCCCTTGTGCCGAGCAACCGTCTCGGCCCGCTTTTCCCTGTTAACCCGCCATCGACGCCAGTCGGCCCGGCGTCACGCCATGGGGCCGCAAGGCTATCGGGTTCAGCCTGCCTTTCCCTGATAACCCTCCATCAGCGCCTGCCAGTTTTCCGGCACGAAATGGAAGCTGGTATGGAGCTGGGACTCCTTGTTGAAGGAGCGCAACAGCCGCTCCAGATTGGCCTGCTGCCAGCTGCCCGGCGCGCGGATGGCGCCCTTGTCGAAATCGATCACCCACACCTTGCCCTCCTTGTCGAGCAGCAGGTTGTGGCTGTTGAGATCCGCATGATAGACGCCCGCATCGTGCAACTGCTTGATGGTCTTGCCGACCTTGTGCCACACCTCGCAGGGAATGGTGCCCTGCTTGAGCAGGGCCACCAGATCCTTGGCGCCACGAATGCGCTCGATCAGGATGTCGGCGCGATAGAAGGGGCCCTGCTTGGCCATGCGGGCCGCAAAGGGGCGGGGCACCGGCAGCCCCTGCTCGCTCAGGGTAGCCAGCAGGCTGAACTCGGCCATGGCCCGGCTGGTCTCCACCCCTTCGAACCAGAAACGATCCCGCACCACCTTGCCCACCATGCCGCCCCGGTAATAGTGGCGCAGCACCAGATGACGGGACTCATCCTTCACGAACCAGGTCACCCCGCGGCCGATGGAGGAACCCACCACCTGTCGATGGGTCTGCCACCAAGCCGGATCGAACAGGGCGGGAGAAGGGTCACGAAATACCCCTTCGGCATACCAGCAAGTCTGGTTCTGGACTGTCTGTGTCAACATTATCAAGGTTCCGATCGATAGTGAGCGCGGTGTGATGGGTGCGCACGTCCTGCAGGAGGGCCTGCCGGGCAGGGTTGGCGCAATTTTACAATCCACAAGGGAGTTTGCATAATGCCATCCATCCATTCTGCCACCCTTGCGCCACATCATGCCGTTGTTCCAAACGCCACCATCCTCCCTCTGCATCCTGCGGCTCTCCGCCATCGGAGACTGCTGCCACGCGCTGGCGCTGGTACGCGTCATCCAGCGGGAGTGGCCTGCAACCCGCATCACCTGGATCACCGGGAAAATCGAAGCGACACTTTTTGCCGACCTGCCCGGGGTGGAGGTCATCGCCTTTGACAAAAGCAAAGGCTGGCGTGGCTATCGCGAGCTGTGGCAGCAGCTCAAAGGACGCAGGTTCGATGCCCTGCTCCACCTGCAGGCTGCTCTGCGTGCCAGCATCGCCACCCTGGGCATCAAGGCCGATATCAAGCTCGGCTTTGACAAGGAGCGCGCCAATGATGGTCAGTGGTTGTTCACCAACCATCGCGTGCCCTCTCCCGACTCTCCCCATGTGCTCGACGGCTTCCTCGCCTTCGCCAGGGAGCTCGGCATCCGGGACCTGACCCCGGACTGGCAATTGCCCATCAGCCAGGAGCATCTGGCCTGGGCCAGGGAGAAGATCGCCGGCAAGCCCACCCTGCTCATCTGCGCCGCCGCCAGCAAGGCGTTCAAGAACTGGACCGCTGAGGGCTATGCCGCGCTGGCAGATCACGCGGTCAGCAAGGGTTTTCAGGTCTATCTGTGCGGCGGCCCGGCCAAACTGGAGCGGGATCTGGCCGCGCAGATCCAGCACCTCAGTCACAGCAAACCGGTGGATCTGGTGGGACAGACCAACCTCAAGCAATTGCTGGCACTGATCAAGGAAGCCAGCCTGGTGCTGGCGCCGGATACCGGCCCCACCCACATGGCGACCCTGGTGGGCACACCGGTCATCGGCCTCTACGCCCACCACAACCCGGCCCGTACCGGCCCCTATCTGTGCCGCGACCATGCGGTCAGCGTCTATCAGGAGCTGATCGAGCAGGAGACCGGCAAGCCGCTGGCGGAGCTCGACTGGCGTACCCGCCTCAAGGATCCGGACGCCATGGCCAAGATAAGCAGCGAGCGGGTCATCGCCGCCTTCGATCGGATCTGCGCGGCCTATGGGATGCCGACCGGACAGAAACTCGAAAATCCCGAAGAGTGAGGCAGGGATAACCTGCTGGCCGTCCCCGTCCGGGCGAGGCAGAATCCCGGCTTGTGGGTAACGCTCCCGCAGCAAGCTACGAATACTTTGATCGGCTGGAATATGATTCCGGCCGTTTTTTTATCCGCAGCCATCTGCTAAAATTCGCCGCCTTTACATCCTCCCGGCTCCAACTTTTCCGCGTTTTGCGAGCGACTGTCTCCCTTTCGGGCACAAGACGGCGGCCTCTGCTACAACCAAAACACGGCAACGCTTAAAGGTACAGACATGGCGCAACAAGGCACCCTCTATATCATCTCCTCCCCGAGCGGGGCGGGTAAGTCCAGCCTGCTCAATGCCTTGCTGACCCAGCATAACGACGCAGGCAAGATGCAGCTCTCCGTCTCCCACACCACCCGCGCCACCCGTCCGGGCGAAGAGCACGGTGTGCACTACCACTTCGTGGCGGTGGAGGAGTTCAAGACCCTGATCGAGCGCGGCGATTTTCTGGAGTGGGCCGAGGTGTTCGGCAACTACTACGGCACCTCCCGCGCCGCCATCGAGGCCTGCCTTGCCCGTGGCATCGACGTCTTCCTCGACATCGACTGGCAGGGTGCCCGCCAGATCCGTGAACAGATGCCGACCAAGTCCATCTTCATCCTGCCTCCGAGCCGGGAAGAGCTGGAACGTCGCCTCGTCGGCCGCGGCCAGGACAGCGCCGAGGTGATCCGTGGCCGCATGGAGAAAGCCATTGCCGAAATGGTGCACTACGACGAGTATGACTATGTCATCATCAATGAAGATTTTGAGCAGGCACTGTTCCAGCTCAGAGCCATCATCGAGTGCCAACGGCTGGAATTGCACCACCAGCAGCAGGCCCAACAAAACTTGCTGCAACAGCTACTGGCAGAATAGGCCAAAAACAAGTAAACTTTTGCGTCATTTTTAAACACCGCTTTTTTAAACCGAGAAAGCCCAAACACTGGAGTCCTGCATGGCACGCGTTACTGTAGAAGATGCTGTAAAACAGGTAGGTAACCGTTTTGACCTGGTGCTGGTCGCCGCGCGCCGCGCCCGTCAAATCGCGGTACAAGGTAAAGATCCCCTGGTCGACGAAGAGAACGACAAGCCGACCGTGATCGCCCTGCGCGAAATCGAACTGGGTCTGGTGAACAACCAGGTGATGGACACCCAGGACCGTTACGAGCAGCAAGAGCAGGAAGCCGCCGAGCTGGCTGCCGTTGCTGCCATCGCCGAAGGTCGCGGTTAAGTTATCTTGCTGGTCGGCCCCCGCCCGGGTGCCGACCGCTCTCCCCCATTTACAACCGCTCGAAAACCTCGCAAACTCAGGGGCATACCCTCAATTTCACGGATTGCCGTATCACCGCTGCGGGGACTGTCTTGTATTTATTTGAAAACCTTAAAGAAATAGCCAGTTCCTACCTGCCACCCGAGCAGGTCGAGAAGCTCAGGCAAGCCTATGTGGTGGCCCGTGACGCTCACCAGGGACAGATGCGTTCCAGTGGCGAGCCCTATATCACCCACCCGGTTGCCGTCGCCCGTATCCTGGGGGACATGCGTCTCGATCACGAAACCCTGATGGCCGCGGTGTTGCATGACGTCATCGAAGACACCCCCGTCACCAAGGACGATCTCGCCGAGCTGTTTGGCAATGCCGTGGCCGAGCTGGTCTCCGGCGTCTCCAAGCTCGACAAGCTGAAGTTCCGCGATCGCAAAGAGGCCCAGGCGGAGAACTTCCGCAAGATGATGATGGCCATGACCCAGGACATCCGGGTCATCCTGATCAAGCTCGCCGACCGCACCCACAACATGCGCACTCTGGGCTCGTTGCGCCCGGACAAGCGTCGCCGCATCGCCCGCGAGACCCTGGAGATCTTCGCCCCCATCGCCAACCGCCTCGGCATCCACACCATGAAGAACGAGCTGGAAGAGCTCGGCTTCGAGGCGCTCTATCCCATGCGCTCCCGGGTGCTGCGGGAATCGGTGCGTCGCGCCCGTGGCAATCGCCGGGAGATCATCGACTCCATCCACAGCGAGATAGAGGGACGACTGCGGGAGGCAGGCATCGACTGTCAGGTGAGCGGTCGCGAGAAGAACCTGTTCTCCATCTACAACAAGATGGAGAAGAAAGAACTGCAATTCCATGAAGTGATGGATATCTATGCTTTCAGGGTGCGAGTGAAAGACATAGATACCTGCTACCGGGTGCTTGGACAGATGCACAGCCTCTACAAGCCCCGTCCCGGTCGCTTCAAGGATTACATCGCCATTCCCAAGACCAACGGCTATCAGTCCCTGCACACCTCCCTGGTCGGCCCCCACGGGGTGCCGGTGGAGGTTCAGATCCGCACCGAATTCATGGATCAGATGGCCGACAAGGGGGTTGCCGCCCACTGGGCCTACAAACAGGATGGCGACAGCTCGGGCACCACGGCCCAGATCCGCGCCCAGCGCTGGATGCAGAGCCTGCTGGAGCTGCAACAGAGCGCCGGCAGCTCGTTCGAGTTCATCGAAGGGGTCAAGACGGACCTGTTCCCCGACGAGATCTACGTGTTCACCCCGGAGGGCCGCATCATGGAGCTGCCCGCCGGCGCCACCCCGGTGGATTTCGCCTACACGGTGCACACCGACATCGGCCACGCCTGCGTCGGCTCCCGGGTCGACCGCCACCCCTATCCGCTGAGCAGCCCGCTGCACTCGGGCCAGACGGTGGAGATCATCACGGCCCCCGGTGCCCGCCCGAACGCGGCCTGGCTCAACTTCGTGGTGACCACCAAGGCCCGCTCCAAGATCCGCCAGTTCCTGAAGAACCTGCGCACCGAAGAGTCCGTGGTGCTGGGTCGTCGCCTGCTCAACCACGCCCTGGGAGCCAAGAACATCGAGGACATCCCGGAGCCGCGCATCAAACAGGTGCTGGCCGATACCAAGCACGAAAACCTGCAGGGCCTCTTGGCCGATGTGGGACTTGGCAACGCCATGAGCGTCATGGTGGCGCGCCGCATGCTGGGGGATGAGCTGCCGCCGGAAGAGCAGCCGAAATCCACCAGCAAGAAGATGCCGATCAAGGGTGCCGACGGCATGCTGGTCACCTTCGCCAACTGCTGCCGCCCCATCCCGGGGGATGCCATCATCGCCCACATCAGCCCGGGCAAGGGACTGGTCATCCACCAGGAGTCCTGCCGCAACATCAAGGGCTACAGCCGCGAGCCGGACAAGTACCTGCCGGTGCAGTGGGAAGTGGACAAGGAGCAGGAACAGGAGTTCCGCACCGGCATCAGCATCGAGATCATCAACCACCAGGGTGCGCTGGCGGAGCTGGCCAACGTGATCGCGGCCACCGGTGCCAACATCCACGCCATCAGCACCGAGGAGAAGGATGGCCGTGTCTATCTGGTCACCCTGCTCATCACCACCCAGAGCCGGATCCACCTTGCCAACATCATGCGCAAGATCCGGGTGATGCCCAACGTGCTCAAGGTGAGCCGACAGAAGAACTGAACACAGGCGGCGCAAGCCGCCTGCTGCTTTTAGAGAGACAACCCATGACCCCGAACGCGGCGGACAGGCTGGCCATGTGCCCGTCAGCCTGCATGGGAAGACGTCCATCAGCCCCATTCGATAGAAACTGACATGACACCTGAACGCTTTAAACGGATCTCCGACATGCTGGCCATGCGCCAGCTCGACCTGACCGTCTGCATGGAAGAGGTCCACAAGCCCCACAATCTGGCCGCCATCGTGCGCACCGCCGACGCCATCGGCATCCATCGGGTGCACGCGGTCTGGCCCAAGACCTGGATCCACAAGCGCAAGGGCACGGCCCGCGGCAGCCAGAACTGGGTGGACGTGAAGCTGCACCCGGACATCGGCAGCGCCGTCGGCGAGCTGAAGGCGGCCGGCATGCAGATCCTGGCGACTCACCTGTCGGAGAGCTCGGTGGACTTTCGTGCCATCGACTACACCCGTCCCACCGCCATCCTGGTAGGCCAGGAGAAACACGGCATCGGCGACGAGGCCCTGGCCCTGGCCGATCACCATATCGTCATCCCCATGGTGGGCATGGTGCAGTCCCTCAACGTCTCGGTGGCCGCCGCCGCCATCCTGTACGAGACCCAGCGCCAGCGGGAACTGGCCGGTTGCTACCAGCGCGGCTGTCCCTTGAGCCTGGAGGAGCAGAACAGCATCCTGTTCGAGGGGGGCTACCCCATCTATGCCCAGCTCTGCAAAGAGAAAGAAATGCCCTACCCCCAACTCGGCCCGGCGGGCGAGATCCTGGCGGACGACGCCTGGTGGCAGCAGATGCAACTGACCCGCAAGGGCTGGGCCGCCGCCCAGCAAGAAGATGAATCATGGCAGGAGGAGTAATGGAAAACCCGTTCGGCAGCTGGCTGGAGTCCCAGGTCATCCGGGATCACCTGACCAATCCCAATATCGAGGCGGGTGACTACAGCTACTACTCCGGCTACTACCACGGCAAGCCGTTCGAGGATCACTGCGTACGCTACCTGCTGGGGGACGGCTCGACCCGTGACAGCTGGGAGAGCGGCATCTGGGGTGAGGTGGATCGCCTCATCATCGGCAAGTTCTGCTCCATCGGCTCCGGCGCCACCTTCATGCTGGCGGGCAACCAGGGCCACCGGATGGACTGGGTTTCCACCTTCCCCTTCGATGCGGCCCGTTTCGGTGATGGCGCCCAGAGCGGCTTCCAGCGCAAGGGGGATACCCGGATTGGCAACGATGTCTGGATAGGCTCGGAAGCCATGATCATGCCGGGCATCCAGATCGGCGATGGCGCCGTCATCGCCAGCCGGGCCGTGGTGACAAAAAACGTGGAGCCTTACACCATAGTGGGCGGCAACCCGGCCAAACCTGTCCGTCGCCGCTTCGGCGATGAGCAGATCGCCCTGCTGCAGGCCATGCAGTGGTGGGACTGGTCCCTGCCCCGCCTGCAAGCGGCCATGCCCCTGCTCTGCGCCGGCGATATCGCTGCCCTTCATCAACATTGGCTGCAGGAGTGCACCCCATGAAATTACTGCCCTTGCTGGCCCTGACCCTGTTTTCTGCCGGAGCTTTCGCCGTGAACAACCCCTATCAGCTGACCACCGAGGCCGAGGTGCCTGCCCTCCACCAGCAGACCCTGCCGACCTTCTGGCAGGAGCACGCGGTCCCGGGAGAATTCAAGGGCAAGGACGGAGTCAGCATCCGCTACGTCGCCCTGCGCCAGCCCAAGGTGGACAGAGCCATCCTCATCGTCAACGGCCGGGTCGAGAGCTACCTCAAGTATCAGGAGCTGGCCTGGGATCTGTGGCGCCAGGGCTACAGCCTCTACCTCATCGATCACCGTGGCCAGGGCCTCTCCGGCCGCCTGCTGAAAGACCCCGAGAAGGGTTATGTGGCGGACTTCGACGACTATGTACAGGATCTCAAGCAGTTCCACGACGAGGTCGTGCTGGCGGACAAACCCGCCAAGCTGTTCCTGCTGGCGCACTCCATGGGGGGCGCCATCTCGGCCCGCTATCTTGAGCGCTGGCCGGACGACATCCAGGCCGCCGTGCTCTCCTCCCCCATGATGGGCATCAATCTCGGCGGTATCCCCAAGTGGCTCGCCAAGGGGTTGGCCGTCACCATGGACACGGTGGGCAGCTGGTGGGGAGAGCCTCCCTACGGGCCGGGTCAGGGCGGTTATGTCTCCCACGAGTTTGCCGACAATGGCCTGAGTCACAGCACCGCACGCTACCAGGCCTTCCGTGAGCTCTATGAGCAGTACCCCCAGATCAAGCTGGGCGGCGTCACCGCCCACTGGATCCGGGAAGGCATCAAGGCAGGAGATGAGGCCGTGGCACAGGCGGATCGCATCAAGACCCCGTTGCTGCTGATCCAGGCCGGGGATGACGGCATCGTCGACAATGGGGCTCAGGACAGCTTCTGCGAGCGGGCCCGCTGTGAAGGGGGCAAACCGCTGCGTATCCAGGGGGCCTGGCACGAGCTGTTCATGGAGGCGGATCCCCAGCGCATGCCTGCACTGACCGCGACCCTGGACTTCTTCGATCGCTTCTAAAAGCGGTTATTTTTTGTATCCCTAAATAAATGGGGTGACGCAGGACGCTGGGGTACACTGCCCCGGCGTTCCATTCATGCCGAGGTAAAGATGTTCAAGGTAGTCGTATCCGATCTCGATGGTACCCTGCTCAACAAGCAGCACCAGATCTCCCCCCGCACCCGTGACACCCTGCACCGCCTGGTGGATCAGGGAATCAAGTTCGTGGTTGCCACCGGTCGCCATCACGTGGACGTGCGCAGCATCCGCGATGCGCTGGGGCTGGATATCTACCTCATCACCTCCAATGGCGCCGTGGTGCACGACAAGCAGGACCAGCTGGTCTACAACCAGGCACTGCCGGCCACGGTGGCAGCCGAACTGATCGCCCTCGAGCGCGATCCCTCCATCCATATCAACGTCTACTACGGCGACGAGTGGCTGGTGGAAGAGGAGCTGCCCTGGTTGCTGCAGTTCCATCACGACTCCGGCTTCACCTATCGCCTCGCGGATCTCGCCAGCCACCCCACCGACAAGGTCAACAAGGTGTTCTACATCGGCGAGCACGAGAAGCTGCTGCAGATAGAAGCGCAACTCAATCAGCATTATGGTGATCGGCTCAACGTCACCTTCTCCCTGCCGGACTGCCTCGAAGTCATGCACGCCGGGGTACACAAGGGCAATGCCGTGCGCGCCGTGCTGGAACAGCACGGGCTGGAGATGTCACAGGCCGTGGCCTTTGGCGATGGCATGAACGACTTCGAGATGCTGAGCATGGTGGGCCGCGGCGTGGTGATGGGCAATGCCCACGATCGCCTCAAGCGGGCCCTGCCAGAGCATGATCAGACCCTGAGCTCGGACGACGATGGGGTTGCCGTCTATCTGGAGAAGCTGTTCGCACCGAGCCTCGCCTGATCCGGCGATGCCCCAGACATGCAGAAGGGTGACCCAGGGTCACCCTTCTTGTATTCAGCCCCCCGCCCCTTTTGCCAGGCGTTGTCGGCACGCCATGCCAAAGGCGGGTCAATCTCACCAGGCCAGCTTGGGCAAGCCCAGGTTGTCCAGCAAGCCTCCCTTTTGCTTCCACTCGAAGCTCTGGTTCGCACCGCCATAGCACTCCGCCAGACGCAGCGGGGTGCCGGGCTGATGACGGCGACCAGCCACATCCAGACAGAGGGACAGCTGACGGTTGAACAGGCGATCCGCCTGCCACTGCCACTGATGGCTGTCATCCCGGCAATCCGCCACACCGAGTTCGTCATCCCCCCTGGCGATCAGGCAGCCCCGGGCCAGTTGCAGCGCCCCGGCATCCCAGTCAAACTCCTGCTGGGTACCCTGATCGCAGTCCTGTGTCAGCAGGGTATTCTGCTCGCTCAGCGTCACACAAAAGCCACCGCTGGTGATCAGATTTGCCATAGTGGTTTTCTCTGCCTTGGGGGCTGCCCCCAGCAGGATCGCATCAGGATCGGGTTGCAAGGTGGTGCACCCACCCAAGGTCAGGGTGAGCAAGGCCAGCAGGCCGGCTTGTCGAGTCATGTGCTGCATTGGATAAGTGCCTGAAGCGGGGCCAGGGTGACCGCCGGCGCGTGAATCAGGCACCCAGCATAGCGAATTCGATGCGCGCAGGCGCCAACAGAAGTGTAAAGAGACGTGACAGAATGGGCGGAGGCCGGAAAAGCAAAAACCCCGCCTAAGCGGGGTTTTCAAATGTGGTCGGTGATAAAGGATTCGAACCTTTGACCCTCTGGTCCCAAACCAGATGCGCTACCGGGCTGCGCTAATCACCGATGGGGTATTTCAAAAACACAAAGATGACCTCATGGTCACCTTCGTCATACAGCAAGTATGGTGCGAAGAGAGGGACTCGAACCCTCACACCCGGGGGGCACTAACACCTGAAGCTAGCGCGTCTACCAATTCCGCCACCTTCGCGTACCTGACAAGCTGTAAAATGGGGTGGCTGATGGGGCTCGAACCCACGACAACCGGAATCACAATCCGGGACTCTACCAACTGAGCTACAGCCACCACAGCTGTTTTGTTCCACAACAACGCCCGTTTAACTGGCGCACGTTTGATGGTGCGCCCGACAGGATTCGAACCTGTGACCTCTGCCTCCGGAGGGCAGCGCTCTATCCAGCTGAGCTACGGGCGCTACGCTGTCGAACGGGGCGCATTATTGATGATGGCGCCGGCCTTGTCCACTGTTTTTTCATCCCCTTGAATCAACCGACTGTTTTTCCATCGTTTTGTGCAGTTTTATAGCTTTTCTACACCTCCTCGGCCGGAATCGTCTTCAGTCGACCCACTTTTGTCGACTTATCGTACCGGGAACTTCTCCCCTCCCCTTGACTTGCCCACTTCTCAATCTAGAATGAATGAACGTTCATTCAGCCGTTGCAATCGGAAGAGTCATGGATAAGAAAGAGCGCATTTTCGAGGCAGCGCGCGAAGTCCTCGGCGAGCAAGGCTTCTTCGGCCTTTCCATCGCCGTGGTCGCCAAGAAGGCCAATGTGGCGGCGGGCACCATCTATCGCTATTTCAGCGACAAGGATGACCTGATCCGCCAGCTGTACAAGCACACCATTCTTCAGTGTCATCCTCTGGTCATGGAGGGTGTGCAGATAGAGGAAGTGTCATTTCGGCAGTATCGGCGCCTGTGGTTCAACATAGACGCCATCTTTATCAACACCCCCAACGCACTGAAATGTAAATTGCAGTACGAAAGTTCTCCATTGGGGGCTGAATTAGAACAGGATCCGGTCATAATGGCGGCATGGGCGCCGCTTGAAAACTTTTTTGAACAGGGTCGCCAACAAGGATTGTTTATCGATCTACCCGTCCCGGTGTTGCAGACACTGAGTCTGGATTGTGTGGCCAACCTGGCGCTGTTGCGCCGGGCACACCCATTTGAATTAACGCAAGAACAGCTGGAAACCGTGATAAGAGCCAGTTGGAATGCCATTTTAAACCCTCAAATTTCCACCACAGGAGCCTGTTCATGAAAAAGTGGATGGCCATCATGTTACTGATTGCACTCGTTCTGTTCGGCAGTGTCATCGGTTTCAATATGTTCAAGCAGAAGAAGATTGCGGAATTTCTGGCCAGCCGCCCCGAGCCCGAGTTTCCGGTGACCGCCATGGTGACCAAGGCACAGGATTGGGTGCCGACCATCGAGGCTATCGGTTTCATCGAGCCCAACCAGGGGGTGACCCTCTCCAGCGAACTGGCAGGCACCATCGACAACATCAGCTTCGAGTCTGGCGCTCATGTGAAGCCGGATCAGCTGCTGCTGAGCCTGGACTCCAGCGTGGAAAAGGCCAACCTGAAATCGTCCCAGGCCAGGCTGCCGGCGGCGCGCGCCAAGTTCGAGCGTTACCAGAACCTGTACCAGAAGAATTCCATCTCCCGGGACCAGCTGGATGACGCCGAGGCCAGCTATCGCTCGCTCGAAGCCGATATCGAGAGCCTGAAGGGCACCATCGCCCGTCGCGAAGTGCGCGCCCCCTTCGGCGGCGCCGTGGGTCTGCGCAACGTCTTCCTCGGCCAGTATCTGGAACCGGGTACCGAGATTGTGCGACTGGAAGACACCAGCGTGATGCGTCTGCGCTTCACCGTGCCCCAGACCGACATCTCCAAGATTTCCCTCGGCCAGACCATCAAGATAGGGGTGGATGCCTACCCCAACGACCAGTTTGAGGGGCAGATCACCGCCATCGAACCCGCGGTCAACTACCAGAGCGGTCTGATCCAGGTGCAGGCAGCCATCCCGAACAACAGCGGCCAGCTCCGCTCCGGCATGTTTGCCCGTGCCAGCATCATCTTGCCGACGGTCAAGGAGCAGATCGTGATCCCGCAGTCCGCCATCTCCTTCACCCTGTATGGGGAGAATGTCTACATCATTCATGAGGTGGAGGGTGCCAAGCGTGCCAAACAGGTCGTGGTCAAGGCTGGTGAGCGTCGCGGCAACGATGTCCACGTGCTGTCCGGCATCAAGGCTGGCGATGAAATCGTGTTGTCGGGTCAGGTTCGCCTGAGCAACGATACCAAGGTGCACGTGGTCAAAAACGATGCCCTGGCCGTTCCGGCACAAACCCCGATGCTGTAAGCGCGGAGATCTACGATGCGATTTACCGACATATTCATAAAACGGCCGGTGCTGGCAATCTCGATCAGCTTCCTGATCGCCTTGCTGGGCTTCCAGGCCATTTTCAAGATGCAGGTGCGGGAATACCCCGAGGTCACCAATACGGTGATCACGGTCAGTACCAGCTACTACGGGGCCAGCTCGGATCTGATCCAGGGCTTCATCACCCAGCCGCTGGAGCAGGCGGTCGCGCAAGCCGACAACATCGACTTCATGACCTCCTCAAGCCAGCTGGGCAGCTCCACCATCACTGCCTACATGAAGCTCAACACCGATCCCAACGCCGCGCTGTCTGACATCCTGGCCAAGGTCAACTCGGTGCGCTCCCAGTTGCCCAAAGAGTCGGAGGACCCGTCGGTCACCTCCTCTACCGGTTCCACCACGGCGGTGCTCTACATGGGCTTCACCAGCCCTGAGCTGAACTCCAGCCAGATCACCGACTACCTTGAGCGAGTCATCAAGCCCCAGCTGTTCACCGTGGGCGGGGTCTCCAAGATCGACATCTACGGCGGGGTCGAATTTGCCCTGCGGGTATGGCTGGATCCGGCCAAGATGGCGGCCTTCGATCTCACCGCAAGCGATGTGATGACGGTGCTCAACAGCAACAACTATCAGTCGGCCACGGGTCAGGCGACCGGTTACTTCACCCTGTTCAACGGCAACGCCAAGACCCAGGTCGAGAGCACGGATGAGCTCAAGCGACTGGTGGTGGCCACCCGTGACAGCAAGGTGATCCGTCTCTCCGACATCGCCAAGGTGACGCTGGAGAAGAGCCACGATATCTATCGCGCCAGTGCCAACGGCAAAGAGGCCGTGGTGGTCGCTGTGAACGCGGCCCCGACTGCCAACCCCATCACCATCGCCCACGATGTGCTGGAATTGCTGCCGGATCTCAAGCGCAACATGCCGAGCACCCTGCAGACCAACGTGCTGTATGACTCCACCATCGCCATCAACGAGTCCATCCACGAGGTTATCAAGACCATACTGGAGGCGGCCGCCATCGTACTGGTGGTGATCACCCTGTTCCTGGGATCGTTCCGGGCCGTCATCATCCCCATCATCACCATACCGCTCAGTCTGATCGGCGTGGTCATGATGATGGACATGTTCGGTTTCTCCATCAATCTCATGACCTTGCTGGCCATGGTGCTGGCGATCGGCCTGGTGGTGGATGACGCCATCGTGGTGCTGGAGAACGTCGACCGGCACATCAAGGAAGGGGAAGAACCCTTCAGGGCCGCCATCATCGGCACCCGGGAGATCGCCATCCCGGTTATCGCCATGACGGTCACCCTGGCCGCCGTGTATGCGCCCATCGCTCTGATGGGGGGCATCACAGGCTCCCTGTTCAAGGAGTTCGCGCTGACGCTGGCGGGGGCGGTGTTCGTCTCGGGCATCATAGCCCTGACCCTCTCCCCCATGATGTGCTCCAAGATGCTCAAGGCCAACGCCAAGCCGAACAAGTTCGAGAGCACGGTGCACCATCTGCTGGACCGGATGACGGATCGCTACGACCGCATGCTGCATGCCGTGATGCAAAAGCGCATCGTGGTGGTGGTGTTCGCCGTCATCGTGTTCGCCAGCCTGCCGTTGCTGTTCAAGTTCATCCCCAGTGAACTGGCACCGTCGGAAGACAAGGGGGTCATGGCGGTGCTGGCGACGGCACCATCCAACGCCAACCTGGATTACATCGAAAACACCATGAACGATGTGAACAAGATCCTGGATGAGCAACCGGAAATCGCCTATGCCCAGGTCTTTTCCGGGGTGTTCAACTCCAACCAGGCGTTCGGTATCGCGTCCATGGTGCCCTGGAGCGAGCGTGAGGCGAGCCAGAAAGAGGTGCTGGACAGGGTAGCCGGTCTGGTGACCGACATCCCGGGCATGGCCATCACCACCTTCCAGTTCCCCGAGCTGCCGGGTGCGTCGAGCGGTCTGCCCATCCAGTTCGTCATCACCACCCCGAACAGCTTCGAGAGTCTGTTCCTGATCGCGGGTGAGATGCTGTCGGCCACCCAGGCCAACGGTCAGTTCGTCTATTCGGATCTCGATCTGAACTACGATTCGGCCACCATGAAGATCAACATCGACAAGGACAAGGCCGGTGCCTACGGCATCACCATGCAGGACATCGGCACCACCATGGGCACCATGATGGCGGATGGCTACGTCAACCGTATCGATCTGGATGGCCGCTCCTACGAGGTGATCCCGCAGGTGGAGCGTAAATTCCGTATGAACCCCGAATCCATGAAGGGCTATTACGTGCGCGCCGCCGACGGCAAGTCGATCCCGCTTGGCAGCCTGATCAGCATCGAAATCAAGGGGGAGCCACGTGCCCTGCCCCACTTCAACCAGCTGAACTCCGCCACCATAGGCGCCGTACCGGCACCTGGCGTGGCCATGGGGGATGCGATCAACTGGTTCAAGGCCACTGCCGAAGAGAAGCTGCCCCAGGGCTATCGCTACGACTTCATGGGGGAGGCTCGCCAGTTCGTGACCGAAGGCAATGCCCTCTACGCCACCTTCGCACTGGCACTGGCCATCATCTTCCTGGTGCTGGCCATCCAGTTCGAGTCCATTCGTGACCCCCTGGTCATCATGGTCTCGGTACCACTGGCCATCAGCGGTGCCTTGATCGCGCTGGCCTGGGGATTGGCGACCATGAACATCTACTCCCAGGTGGGCCTCATCACTCTGGTCGGTCTGATTACCAAACACGGTATTCTGATCTGTGAGGTGGCCAAGGAGGAGCAGCTGTTGCACGGTCTGAACCGGATGCAGGCGGTAATGCAGGCGGCCAAGGTGCGACTGCGCCCCATCCTGATGACCACGGCGGCCATGATCGCGGGCCTCATCCCGCTGCTCTACGCCTCCGGCGCCGGTGCGGCACAGCGCTTCAGCATCGGCATCGTCATCGTCGCGGGCCTGGCCATCGGTACCCTGTTCACCCTGTTCGTGCTGCCGGTGATCTACACCTTCCTGGCTTCTGAGCACAAACCGCTGCCGGAATTCGATGAATCCATCCCGGCCAAGGCGAAGGGCAACCACTGATCCAGCATTAATATCAAAAAGGCCCCGAAAGGGGCCTTTCTTATATCCATTTCATGACACACGACATCAGTAGATGAAGCAGTTACACTAAACCGCACTCAATCCAGACCGCAAGGACGCCATGTCAGGAATCTTCTCCAAGGCCGTCGGCCTTAACGGACTCTCTTACCGTCTGCTTTCCTACATTCTGATCTGCAGTACAGTGCTGGCGCTCATCATTACCGTGCTGCAGCTCGCCTGGGACTACAACAAGGATGTGACCGTCATCGAAGCGAGCATCGATCAGATCGAGGCCTCCTTCTTGCAGCCCATTTCCGCCAGTCTGTGGAACCTGGACGAGGAACAGGTCAAGGTACAGATAGAAGGCATCATGAATCTGCCCAACATGCAGTTCGTGATGGTCAAGGAGATGCTGGGCAACTCCGAGGTGCCGCTGCTCACCCAGGGCGTGGAACGAGAACAGTACGACATCTCCCGGGAGTTCAACCTCACCTATCAGGGGGAAGTCGTCGGCAAGCTGTTTGTAGCCGCCTCCCTGGATCAGATTTATCAGCGCCTCATCGAAAAATCCGTGCTCATCCTGGTCAGCCAGACCATCAAGACACTGCTCGTCTCCTTCTGCATCCTGGTCATCATCTACTATCTGGTGATCCGTCATATCAACCGCATCGTCAGCTATGCCCAGCGCCTGAGCCTGGATCGACTGACCCTGGAGCTGACCCTGGAGGGCAGAACCCAGCCTCGTAAACATCCGGATGAGTTCGATCTGCTAGCCGCCACCCTCAACCAGATGCGCACCCGTCTCAACGACGAATTCACGGCCCGCCATCAGGCGGCCGATCAGCTGCAGCAGGAGCGGGACTTCTCCGCTACCCTGATCAACTCGGCCAACATGGTCATCTGCTGCATGGAGCCGGATCTCAACATCGCCAGCATCAACCCCGCCGCCATCATGCTCACCGGCTATCACCATCAGGAGTTGTTGCAGCACAACTGGCTGGATCTGTTCGTCACCCCGGCGCAGAGAACCGAGCTGGCCGAACTGCTGGCCGAGCAGGGTTCCCTCTCGGATCGCGAGATCGTCATGCATGATCAGCAGGGAGAGGAGCTGACCCTGCAATGGACCTTTGCCCCCTTCTACGAGGGCCCCAACCTCAAGTATCTGATTGGATTCGGTTATGACATCACTCGCCTCAAGAAGGTGGAGCGGGAGATCACCCTGTTCAACGAACAGCTGGAAGGCAAGGTGGCCGACCGCACCCGCAGCCTGAGTGATGCCAACGACCAGCTGGGCAAGGCCTACGACGATCTGAAGCAGGCGCAGCAGACCTTGGTGGAATCGGAGAAGATGGCTTCATTGGGATCACTGGTGGCTGGGGTAGCCCACGAGATCAACACCCCCATCGGCATCAGTGTCACCGCTTCCTCCTACCTGCAGGAGCGGGTGATCGACTTCAAGCAGCACATCGATGCCAAGCAGCTTTCCCGTTCCTATCTGAACGAATTCACCCAGAACCTGGACGAGTCGATGCAGTTGCTGCAGGGCAACCTGAGACGCGCCTCCGAGCTTATCGCCAGCTTCAAGCAGGTGGCGGTCGACCAATCCTCCGAGGCCCGCTACAACTTCAACCTGGCGGACAACCTGCATCAGGTGGTGGTGTCACTCGGCCACAAGCTGAAGAAGGCCCAGTGCGAAGTCGACATTCAGTGCGATCCCAAGCTGACCCTCTACTCCTTCCCGGGCAGTTTCACCCAGATCTATTCCAACCTCATCCTCAACTCCATCCACCACGGCTTCGATGGCTGGGACAGACCCAAGAAGATCAGCATCAAGGTGGAGCAGCACGGCAGCGAGCTCGTCATCGACTACAGCGACAACGGTCGCGGCATTCCCCCCGAGATACTGCCACGCATCTTCGATCCCTTCGTCACCTCCAAGCGGGGCCACGGCGGCAGCGGGCTGGGCACCCACATCATCTACAACCTGGTGGTACAGCTGCTGCGCGGTCGCATCAACTGTGCCAGCGAGCCGGGCCAGGGAGCCCAGTTCCATATCCACCTGCCCATCACACAGAAGTGAACGCTGGCTCTTGTGAGCCAGCTTCTTTGTCCCCATCATGCTGTGATAGCTTTTTTAACCAGCGGAGAACCACACCATGGCACAGCATTTTGACTACATCGCCATCGGCGGCGGCAGCGGCGGCATCGCCTCGGCCAACCGGGCGGCCATGTATGGCAAGAAAGTCGCCCTGATCGAAGCCAAGGCGTTGGGCGGTACCTGCGTCAACGTAGGTTGCGTTCCCAAGAAGGCCATGTGGTATGCCGGCCAGATCGCCGATGCCCTGCGTTATGGCGCCGACTATGGTTTTGACACCACCCTCAATCACTTCAGCTGGGCCAAGCTGGTGGAATCCCGCCAGGCCTATATCGGCCGCATCCATCAGTCCTATGAGAATGTACTGGGCAAGAACCAGATCACCGTCGTTCGGGGCTTCGCCCGCTTCGTCGACGCCCACACGGTGGAGGTCGATGGTGAGCAGTACACGGCCAATCACATCCTGATCGCCACCGGCGGCCACCCGGAAGTGCCCCGGATCCCGGGTGCCGAACTGGGCATCGACTCCGATGGCTTCTTCGCCCTTGAAACGCAGCCACGGCGAGTCGCCGTGGTGGGCGCGGGTTACATCGCGGTGGAGATCGCCGGCGTGATGCAGGCCCTCGGCTCCGAGACCCACCTGGTGGTGCGCAAGCAGGGCCCATTGCGCAGCTTCGATCCCATGATCCAGGAGACCCTGGTGGAGATCATGGCCGCAGAAGGCCCCAAGCTGCACACCCATGCCATCCCCAAGGCGGTGATCAAGAATGCCGACGACAGCCTGACTCTGCAGCTGGAAGATGGCCGCCACCTCACCGTCGATTGCCTGATCTGGGCCATCGGCCGGGCCCCGGCCACCGACAAGCTGAACCTGGCCGCAGCCGGTATCGAACTGGATGAGCGGGGCTATATCCCCACCGACAAGTTCCAGAACACCCAGATCAGCAATATCTACGCCGTGGGCGACAACACCGGCCGGATCCAGCTCACCCCGGTGGCGGTCGCTGCCGGTCGCCGCCTGTCCGAGCGGCTGTTCAACAACAAGCCAAACGAGCACCTGAACTACGATCTGGTGCCGACCGTGGTGTTCAGCCATCCTCCCATCGGCACCATAGGCCTGACCGAGCCGGAAGCCATCGCCCAATATGGGGAAGAGCAGGTGAAGGTCTATCGCAGCCAGTTCACCGCCATGTACTCGGCCCTGACCCAGCATCGTCAGCCCACCCGCATGAAGCTGGTCTGCGTCGGCCCCGAGGAGAAGGTGGTCGGCCTGCACGGCATCGGCTTCGCCATGGACGAGATCCTGCAAGGCTTCGGCGTCGCCATGAAGATGGGGGCCACCAAGGCGGACTTCGACAACTGCGTCGCCATCCACCCCACCAGCGCGGAAGAGTTTGTGACCATGCGCTGACCCGGGCGCAAGCGGGCCGGTGTCAGTGATGCCCGTCCAGCCAACCAGCATTCAACCCGGCCCAGGCCGGGTTTTCTTCACCCCAGGGCCCATCGACCCCGTTTTTACGCCGACTTTACGCCACCCATCCCCCGCTTTATGGCGCCTTTACGCCCACCCTACGTACCCTTGTGGTGTCAATTACACCAAGGGAATCGATATGAATTGGCTATATCTGCTGCTGGTCCTCGCCCTGTTGGGCTATCTGCTGCGTGCACTCACACGCAGTCATGAGTGAGGGACCCCATCATGTGGCAAGAGATCATCTACCCAGTCGCCTTCGTGCTGCTGGTTCTGCTGCCTGCACCCCTGCTAGGCAGTTATATGTATCGTGTATTCGAGGGAAAAACCCGCTGGCTGTCGCCCATCGAACGGGCAACCATGGCCTGTACGGGATCCGATGGGCGGGAGCAGGACTGGAAGTCATACGCCATCAGCCTGCTCGCTTTCAACGGGGCGGGATTCGGCCTGCTGTTTCTGATCCTGATGGCGCAGGGCTTGCTGCCCCTCAACCCGCAGAACCTGTCGGGACTGAGCTGGGAGCTCGCCTTCAACACCGCGGTCAGCTTCATGACCAACACCAACTGGCAAGCCTATTCCGGTGAGGCCAGCCTCTCCTATTTCAGCCAGATGGTGGGACTCACCACCCAGAACTTCGTCTCCGCCGGTACCGGGGCTGCCGTGGCCGTCGCCCTGTTCCGCGGCATCACCCGCCAGCAGACGACCCACCTTGGCAACTTCTGGCAGGATCTGGTGCGTTTCTGCCTCTATGTGCTGCTGCCCATGGCCTTCATCATGGCGCTGCTGCTGGTCTGGCAGGGGGTTCCCCAGAGTCTGTCGGCCTACCTGCCGTTCCACAGCCTGGAAGGTCAGGAGCAACTGATGCCGCTCGGCCCGGCCGCCTCCCAGATCGCCATCAAGCAGCTCGGCTCCAACGGTGGCGGCTTCTTCGGCGTCAACTCGGCTCACCCGTTCGAGAACCCCACCGCCCTCACCAACTGGCTGGAGATGGTCACCCTGCTGACCCTGCCCGCCGCCCTGGTCTGCACCCTGGGTCGCTACGTGAAGCACAGCGGTCATGGCCGCGCCATCCTCACCGCCATGACCTTGCTGTTCGTGCTGGGCCTGACACTCTCCCTTTATCAGGAGCTGCAGCCGGATCCGGCTCTCGCCCATCTGACCCAGCAAGCGGGCAACTGGGAAGGCAAGGAGAGCCGCTTCGGCCCCGTGCTGTCCAGCATCTGGGAGGTGGCGACCACCTCCGCCTCCAACGGTTCGGTCAACGCCATGCATGACAGCTTCACCCCCCTCGGCGGCATGATCGGCATGATCAACATGCTGCTGGGTGAGGTGGTGTTCGGCGGCGTGGGGGCCGGTATCTACGGCATGATGCTGTTCGTGCTGCTGACCGTGTTCCTGTGCGGCCTGATGGTAGGGCGCACCCCGACCTACCTGGGCAAGCGCCTCGGCATCACCGAGATGAAGTGGGTGGTGGCCAGCATGCTGGTCATGCCGGTCGGGGTATTGGTGATCGGTGGCATCACCCTGCTGACACCGAGTGCCAGCGCCATCATCGGCCATGAGGGCCCCCACGGCCTGTCTCGCCTGATCTACGCTTACGCCTCCGCCGCCGGCAACAATGGCTCCGCCTTCGGTGGTTTCGCCGCCGCCGACAGCTGGCAGTGCATCGCCATCGGCCTGGCCATGCTGCTCGGTCGCTTCGGCTACATCATCCCCGTACTGGCCATCGCCGGCCAACTCTCCCGCGCACCACGCCAGGAGACGGGTACAGGGGACTTCCCGATCAGCGGCCCGCTGTTTGTGACCCTGCTGATCATCACCGTATTGCTGATAGGTGGCCTCTCCTTCCTGCCCGTGCTGGCGCTGGGACCGGTCGCAGAACACCTCACCCTGATGCAGGGAGCCTTCCAATGAGCAAGTCCATTTCAGTGACCACTGGCACCGACAAGGTCAAGGCCAAGTCACATCGTTCACAGGTCGCCCAGGCCATGATTGAAGCCCTGTATCGCTTCAATCCCAAGGCGCTGTTTGGCAGCCCCATACTCTTCAGCCTCTGGCTGGCCGCCGTGATGGCGACCGTCGAGTCCCTGATGGGCCAACCCCTGTCCGGGGTCGCCCCGAGCCTGGCCTGGCAGTTGACTGCCTGGCTCTGGCTGACCCTCTGGTTCGCCAACTTCGCCGAGACCCTGGCCGAAGGCCGTGGCAAGGCCAGGGCCGACAGCCTGAAGGCAGGTCTGAGTCAGCTCAAGGCCCGCAAGGTCAGCCATCCGCGGGATGACAAGGGGGAATGGGTGCCCGCCACCAGCCTGCTCAAGGGGGATCTGGTGCTGGTGCGCAGCGGCGAGATGATCCCGGCGGACGGCGAGGTCATCGCCGGCATCGCCTCGGTCAACGAGGCCGCCATCACCGGGGAGTCCGCCCCGGTGATCCGCGAGTCAGGCACGGATCGCAGCGGTGTGACCGGCAACACCACCGTCGTCTCCGACGAGATCTGGATCCGGGTCAGCAACAACCCCGGCGAGAGCACGCTGGACCGAATGATTGCCCTGGTGGAAGGGGCCAAGCGCCAGAAGACCCCGAACGAGATGGCGCTCGACGCCCTGCTGGTCGGTCTGACCCTGATCTTCCTGCTGGTGGTGGCCACCCTGCCCTGGTTCCTCGACTACAACGGCACCCAGGTCCCGCGGCTCTACCTGATCGCCCTCTTCATCACCCTGATCCCGACCACCATCGGCGGCCTGCTCTCCGCCATCGGCATCGCCGGCATGGACAGACTGGTGAAGCTCAACGTGATCGCCAAGTCCGGCCGCGCCGTGGAAGCCGCCGGTGACGTGCGCACACTCTTGCTGGACAAGACGGGCACCATCACCTTCGGCAACCGCATGGCGGACGAGCTGATCCCGGCACCGGGAGTGGACCCTTCCCTGCTGGCCCAGGCGGCCATGCTGGCCTCCCTCGGTGACAACACCCCGGAAGGCAAGTCCATCCTGACCCTGGCGGGCAAGAGCATGGTCAAGCCGAGCCAGCTGGAGAGCGACAAGGTGATCCCCTTCAGCGCCGAGACCCGGCTGAGCGGGCTGGATCGCAACGGCCACCAATACCGCAAGGGCGCGGTGGATGCGGTGCTGAACTACCTCTCACTCGACCGCAAGGGGGTGCCCGAGCTCATCCTCAAATCCGTCGATCACATCGCCCGCCAGGGGGGCACACCGCTGCTGGTCTGTACCCACGAGCAGCTGCTCGGGGTGGTGTACCTCAAGGACATCATCAAGCCCGGCATCAAGGCACGCTTCCAGACCCTGCGCCATATGGGCATACGCACCGTGATGATCACCGGGGACAACCCGCTGACCGCGGCCGCCATCGCCGCCGAGGCCGGGGTGGATGACTTCATCGCCGAGGCGACTCCGGAGAAGAAGCTGGCCTACATCCGCCAGGAGCAGGCCGACTGCCGCCTGGTAGCCATGTGCGGTGACGGCGCCAACGACGCCCCAGCCCTGGCCCAGGCCGACGTGGGGCTGGCCATGAACGAGGGGACCCAGGCCGCCAAGGAGGCGGGCAACCTGGTGGATCTAGACTCCAACCCCACCAAGCTGCTGGACGTGGTGCTGGTGGGCAAGCAGTTGCTGGTGACCCGGGGAGCCTTGACCACTTTCTCCATCGCCAACGACGTGGCCAAGTACTTCGCCATACTGCCGGCCCTGTTCATTGCCGCCTACCCGCAGTTGGGCGCCCTGAACCTGATGCAATTGGGCAGCCCGCAGAGTGCCATCCTGTCGGCCATCATCTTCAACGCCCTGATCATAGTAGCGCTGGTACCCCTGGCCCTGCGCGGCGTCAGCCTGCAGGAATCGGCTGCCAGCCTGCTGCGTCGCAACCTGCTCATCTATGGGGTTGGCGGCCTGTTGATCCCCTTTGTCGGCATCAAGCTCATCGATCTCGTCGTCACCGGCCTCGGCCTGGTGTAACCGCGGCGGAGTGCGGGCCTGGCCCGCACTCCATGGATTTTTGTTCAGGTATTAAGGACATATCATGATTGCAATCAGAACCCTGCTGACCCTGACACTGCTGCTGGGGGTTGCCTATCCCCTGGCCGTGACCGGGTTGGCCCAGGTGTTGTTCCCCTGGCAAGCCAACGGCAGCCAGCTGACCAACGACAAACAAGAACTCGTCGGTAGCGCCCTGCTGGCGCAGAAGTTCGAGCGGGCGAATTACTTCCACTCCCGCCCCTCTGCCAGCGACTTCGCCACTGTCGGCAGCGGCGCCACCAATCTCGGCATGAGCTCCCCCCTGCGGGCCGAGTTCGCCAGTGAAGCCGCCAAGGCCCAGCCCGGCAATCCATCACCGGCCATGCTGACCCGTTCAGGTTCCGGACTGGACCCCCACCTGCCGCTGGACGCCGTGTTGTCTCAAGTGGACAGGGTGGCCAGAGAACGAGGGCTGGATCCCGCCATGCTGACGGAGCGGGTCAAGTCCGCCACACAAGCTGGTATCCTAGGTCCACAAGTGGTCAACGTCCTTGAGCTGAACCTGCAGCTCGACAAGGACGCCTGATGAGGACGACCCGGCATCCGTGCCGGGTCTGTTGTTTGGCCAAGATGGATCAACACGATGACACGCCGGGCTGACTCGCTGCTATGCAGACAGTAATACGGATTCTTGAGCCGAACCGGCTGTTGATCGATAGGGACTCTCGATGGGGACTAAGGGATGCGTGATGAGGTGAGGGCCGACGCCTTGTTGGCCAGCCTGGAAGAAGAACACAAGGGCAAGCTGAAAGTCTTCCTCGGCGCCGCTCCCGGCGTCGGCAAGACCTACGCCATGCTGCAGGCCGTGCGGGAGCAGGCCAAGGACGGGATCGACATCCTCATCGGGGTGGTGGAGACCCACGGCCGCCAGGAGACCCTGGCCCTGCTGGACAAGTTGCCCATCCAGCCACGCCAGCCTTTCTACCACCGCCAGCAGCGGCTGGAAGAGATGGATCTGGACGGCCTGCTCGAGCGCAAGCCGGCCATCGCCGTGGTGGATGAACTGGCCCACACCAATGCCCCCGGCAGCCGCCACGAGAAACGCTGGCAGGATGTGGAGGAGTTGCTCGGTGCAGGCATCGACGTCTACACCACCCTCAACGTGCAGCACCTGGAGAGCCTCAACGATCTCGTCTGGCAACTGACCGGCGTCAGGGTCAAGGAGACCCTGCCGGATCAGGTCATGCTGGAGGCCGACAGCCTGGTACTGATCGATCTCCCCCCCAAGGAGCTGCTGGGACGCCTCAAGGAGGGCAAGGTCTATGTGCCCCATCAGGCCAAGGCGGCCCTGCAGTCTTTCTTCTCCCTCAACAACCTGACCGCCTTGCGCGAGCTGGCGATGCAGACCGCGGCCAGCCACGTGGAGGGGGATCTGCAACTGCAGTGGCAGGCGGCAGGCAAGAGCACGCTTCCGCTACGGGGCAAGCTGATGGTCTGCCTCGGGGATCAGCACAGCGCGTCCCTGGTTCGCTATGGCCACCGCTTCGCCCAGCGTCGCCAACTGCCCTGGCTGGTGGTGCATATCGACAGCAAGGGACGGCGTTCGGCCGAACTGGAGCAGGCACTGGCGCTGGCATCGCAGCTCGGTGCCAAGGTGCTGACCCTCTCCAGTCCGGCGGTAGCCGATACCCTGCTCGAAACCGCCGAACAGCAACAGGTCTCCCAGCTGTTGCTCGGCAAGCCCCATCAATCCCCCTGGCGCCGTTCCCTGGTACAACACCTGCTCAAACAGGCTCGCGGGTTCGAGATCACCCTGGTAGACACGGAGAAACGCAAGCAGAGCCTGGGGCTGCATCCCTCAGGTCGCAAGGAGGTGCGCCAGAGCCTGATGGCTATCTTCATCATGAGCCTCACCTCGGCCCTGGCCTGGGGTCTCTCCCACTGGCTGCCACCGGCCTCCTTGCCCCTGCTGTTCGTGCTGGGGGTGCTGGCCACCGCGCTCTCCACCAGCCTGATGCCCGCCATATTGGCGGCCGTGCTCGGTTTCGTGGCTCACAACCTGCTGTTTGTCGCCCCCCACTTCTCCCTCAGCGTGGCCAGCCACAGCGATCTGCTGACTCTGTTCGTGCTGCTCATCGTCGGTGTGACGGCGGGGCGGCTCGCCTCTCGCCAGCGCCAGCAGCTGGTGGGATTGCGCGAAACCCAGCAGCTCGGCAATGCCCTGCTCTCCCTGAGCCAGGGGCTGGCCACTGCCAGCAGCCCGACTGACGTGCTCAGACAAGGCACTCAGGCCATCTCCCTGGCTTTGGGCCAACCCGTGTTCGCCCTCGACAAGGATTACCAATACCGGGCGGGTGACGCCCCGCTCGGCCCCGGCCAGACCGACAAGGCGGCCATCGACTGGTGCCTGGCCCAGAAGCAGTATGCCGGCGCCCACACCGCCACCCTCAACGCGGCCGAAGCCCAGTACCACCCTCTCACCGACGATCTCGTGCTCGGCATCCGGCTGACCAATCCCCTGGCCTCCTCCGCCGAGCATCAATTACAGGCGCTGCTCACCGATATCCGTGCCGCCCTCGCCCGGATCGATCTCAGCGAGCGGCTCGCCGACAGCCAGTTGCAGGCCGAGACGGACAGGCTGCGTGCCGCCCTGCTCTCCTCCGTCTCCCACGATCTCAAGACGCCGCTCGCCACCATCATGGGCGCCGGCAGCACCTTGCTGGAATACGGTGACAGGATAAGCCAGGAGGATCGCAGCGAACTGCTGCATTCGGTACAGGACGAGGCTCGCCGCCTGCACAGCTATGTGCAGAACCTGTTGGATATGACCCGTATCGGTTCGCCGGACTTCCAGCTGAAACGGGACTGGGTCGACCTCGCCGATCTGCTGGAAAGCGCCCGCAAGCGGCTGGACTCCTCCTGGCGCCAACACAAGCTGCTGGTGCACTTCGATCAGCAGATCCCCGCGCTCTACGTGCACGGCGCCCTGATCGAACAGGTGCTGGTCAACATCCTCGACAACGCCTCCCGCTATTCGCCGGCCGGCACCCCCATCGAGTTCAAGGTGATGGTGGCCAGCCCGGATCTCATCATCGACATCATCGACATCGGGGTGGGCATTGCCGAGTCCGACCGGGACAAGATCTTCAACCTGTTCTACACCCAGCCGGTCGGGGATTGCGGCAGCCGGGGCACCGGGCTTGGCCTCGCCATTTCCCGCGCTATGATAGAGGCGCACGGCGGTCGCATCTGGGCGTTCGCCGGCCCCAACGGCAACGGCACCTGCATGCGCCTCTCTCTGCCGCTCTCACTCAACGCACCCGAGGTCATGGGCTGATGACACACAACCAGGTACCCATGATTGGCACCCCACTTTTCAGCGCAGGAGGCTAGATGGCACATATTCTGGTCATAGATGACGAGGCGGCAATCCGCCGCTTCCTGCGCATCAGTCTGGTTGCCGAGGGGCACCAGGTCAGCGAAGCCGTGGGCGTCACCGAGGGGTTGATGCAGTACCGCCACCTCAACCCGGATCTGGTGATCCTGGATCTCGGTCTGCCGGATGGGGACGGTATCCAGGTTTTGCAGAGCATCCGCGAGCACCACCAGCACCCGGTGCTGGTGTTGTCGGCCAGAGATTCGGAGCAGGAGAAGGTACGGCTGCTGGACGCGGGGGCCAACGACTACATGAGCAAACCGTTCGGCATCCAGGAGATGATGGCGCGGATCCGCGTGCTGCTCAGGCAACGGGCCGGTGCCAGCAGCGGCGAACATCGCCACTTTCCCCAGTGTGGCCTCAGCCTTGATACCAGCAGTCACAAGGTGAGCCTGCACGGAGAAGATGTCCCCCTCTCCCGCAAGGAGTTCGCCCTGCTGCAAGCCCTGGTGTGCCACCCCGGCAAGCTGGTGCTGCAGACCCAGTTGCTCAACGACATCTGGGGGCCGAGCCACAAGGAGGACACCCACTATCTGCGCATCGTCATCGCCAGCCTGCGCAAGAAGCTCGGTGACAATCCCCAGCAACCCAGTCTGATCGAGACCGAATCCGGCATCGGCTACCGCTTCATCGGCAGCTGATGCTTCACGTGGAACGGCGACCATGGCACAACCAGGCCAAGCCTCCGCAACCGACGAGCAGGATCCCCAGATCCTGCAGGTTCGCCGCCACCGCCAATCCCAGACTGAGCAGCAGATAGTAAGCCAGCCCGAACAGGGCACCGGCACTGCCCGCCACCTCCCGATACGCCAGCAAGGCCTGGCTCAGCACATTCGGGATCGCCACCCCAAAAGCCACCACAATTCCCATCATGGGCAGCAGGAACCAGAGGCTGCCCTGACCGAGCCATACCCCGACCCCGCAGATAAACGCCAGGATGCAGGCCAGCCGGACGAGGGATGACGGTGCCCAGCCCTTCCTCAGCAGCCCCTTGTTCAGCAGGCTGCCGACCAGTGTCGCCAGCGCCAACCCCAGGCCCGAGTAGCCAAACTCCCCGACGCTCAGCCCCAGACCGGCAAACAGAAAGGGAGCCAGGCTGTAGTAACCAAACAGCATGGTGTTGAACAGGGCAACCAACAGGGCACTGCGCCACAGCGTGACATCACGCAACAACCGGCATGTCAGGGGCCAGAGAGCAACTCCGGACATGTCGGCCGGGCGAGTCTCCGGTAGCCAGCCGAGGGCAAGCAGCCCGATCGCCAGGGCCAGCACCATCAGTCCCCCGAAGACGCCGAGATAACCCCACACCTCGACCAGCCAGCCCCCACTCATCAGCCCCAGTACTGGGCTGAGGGAGAGCGCGACCCCCATCACCGAGAAGACCCGCGCCAGATCGCGTCCCCGGTAACTGTCACGCAGCATGGTCTGGGTGACCACGGAACCGACTGCGGCCCCGAAAGCCGAGACGATGCGCGCCAGCAGCAGAACTTCGAACTGGTTGGCCAGCAATGCCATCAGGGTACCGAGCCCATAAGTCAGCAGACCGGCCAGCATGGCAGGTCGTCGCCCGATGAGATCGCAGAGTCGCCCCCAGCAGACGACCCCCACCGCAAATGCCAGGAAATAGACCGACAGGGTCTGGGATGCCTGCCCGTCGCTCACCCCGAACCGGGTGGCGATCCCGGTCAGCGCCGGGCTGTAGATGGTCTCGACTATCTGGGGAAACATCATCAGTACGACCACAAGCCAGAGTGGTGGCAACTTGTTGTTCATGACAAACCTCCTTCACAAGAGGCTGTCAGTCTAGAGAGGTGTGAGCTGTCTGATTACAATAAGCAGGACTATAAACATCGGAAATAGGACACATGGCCTTCATTCAGCCCGATGCCCCTTTTGATCCCGATCGACTCAGCGGCACCGTGCTCGGCATCGCCTCCGATCTCGGCTGGCACGACTCCGGCCAGCATCGGCATGGACACCATCAGTTGCTGTTTGCCCAGGCGGGCTGCATGAGCATAGAGCTGGACAACCGCCTCTGCCTGCTCCCTCCCGGCAGGGCGGCCTGGATACCGGCTGGAACTTTCCACAGGGTGCAGATGCGTGGCGTGGTCGCCTACCGCTCTCTCTATTTCACCCCGGATCCTGTCCTGCCCGACGCCTTGCAGGTCATCGCCATCAACCCCCTGTTGCAGGCGATCATAGAACGGATGGCATTCTGGCCATGGGACAAACCGGCCGCCGAGCAGTGCCGGACGCTGGCACTCTTCATGGAGGAATTGGCGCAGGCGCCGAGGGAGTCGTGGCAATTGCCCCTGCCGGCAGATCCGCGCCTGGCCAGCTGGTTGCAAAGTCTCAAGGGAAGCAACACCCTGCCCGATCGACTCAACCGGCTGGCCGAGCGGGTGGGTGCCAGTGACAAGACCATAGGCCGCATCTTCATGCGGGATACGGGTATGCATTATCAGGCCTGGCGCCAGCAATGGCGCTTGTTACGCGCCATGGAGCTGCTGGCCGAGGCCGAGCCCGTCAGCCGGGTGGCGAGTGCCCTGGAGTTCTCCAGCGACAGTGCCTTCATCGGCTTCTTCAAGCAGCACACCGGGCTCACGCCCCTGCGCTACCTCAGCTCTCGGGGTGAGTTCCATGGGCCGAACTCACCTCCACCACCAGGGTCTCCAGCACCAGCGGCTTGAGATGATGAATGGCATCCAGGGTGACGGCATGGGAGGCTTCCTGCTGCTGGGCCAGAACCTCCTGCTCCAGCTTGGCACTGTCCAGCTCGGGTCTGGGGTTCTCGTCAGCCATGGCAGTCAGGCTCAGGGTACTCAGCATCAGGGTAGCGATCAGGGTTTTCATCTGGCGTTCTCCGGTATGGTTGAGATGACCAGATAGTTAGTCCAATAGTTGTGCCATATTTATAACCACATGATTTTGTTATTTTTATCTTGTTTTTGGCATCAATTGGAAAGATTTTTAACGATGGTGTGGTCATTTTTAAACCGATAAATGGTGATTCTTGCCATGTTTAATTTTCACGCGCTGTTCCACGTGGAACGTCCGGTTATTTAGATCGACACCCACTTTTAAACTGGGCTATGGTGCTACATCCCCATCATCAATCTGGATCTGCCACCGAATGGAATTTTCCTTGTTCGGCGAGAAGTTCACTCGCCACGCCGGCATTACTCAACTCATGGATGACCTCAATAAGGGGCTGCTCAATCCGGACGCCATCATGCTGGGAGGTGGCAACCCGGCCCCCATTCCCGCCATGCTGGAGCGCTTTCAAACCGAAGCCAAGACCCTGCTCGACAACGGTGAGCTGGTCAAAGCCATGGCCAACTACGATGGCCCCCAAGGCAAAGACAGATTCACCCAGGCGCTGGCCACTCTGCTGCGCAAGGAGCTGGGCTGGGATATTTCGGCCAGGAACATTGCCCTCACCAACGGCAGTCAGACCGCCTTCTTCTATCTGTTCAACCTGCTGGCTGGCGAGTTCGCCGACGGGCGCAAGAAGAAGGTGCTGTTCCCCCTGGCCCCCGAGTACATCGGCTATGCTGACTCGGCCCTGACCGATGATCACTTCGTGGCCTACAAGCCCACCATCGAGAAGCTGGCCGATGGTCAATTCAAGTACCACGTGGACTTCGAGAGCCTGGAGGTGGGTGACGACATCGGGGTGATCTGCGTCTCCCGCCCCACCAATCCCACCGGCAACGTGCTGACCGATGAGGAAATAGAACACCTGGATCAGATTGCCCGCGACAAGGGCATCCCCCTGCTCATCGACAACGCCTACGGCGTGCCCTTCCCGGGCATCATCTTCACCGAGGCCAAACCGTTCTGGAACGCCAATACCATCCTCTGCATGAGCCTCTCCAAGCTGGGGTTGCCAGGTACCCGCTGCGGCATCGTCATCGGCGATGAGAAGATCATCCGGGCCATCACCAATCTGAGCGGCATCATCAATCTCGCGCCGGGCAGCTTGGGGCCAGCCCTCACCATTCCCATGATCGAGAGCGGCGAGATCATCGCCCTGAGCGAACAGGTGGTGAAGCCCTTCTACCGGCAGAAAGCCGAGCTGGCGGTACGGCTGTTGCGAGACGCAATCCCGGATCCCCGCTTCCACATCCACAAGCCGGAGGGCGCCCTCTTCCTCTGGCTCTGGTTCGAAGACCTGCCGATCCACAGTCAGGAGCTCTATGAGCGATTGAAGGCAAAGAACCTGCTGATCGTGCCGGGTCACTACTTCTTCCCCGGCATCGACGATCCACAGTGGCGGCACAGCCAGGAGTGCATTCGCCTCAACTACTCCCAGAGCGAGGCGCTGGTGCGCCGTGGTATCGCCATTCTGGCAGAGGAGATCAACGGCCTCTATGGCAGCTGACTGCTGGTGTCAGATAGCAAAAAGGCCTGCAATCGCAGGCCTTTTTCATTCTCGGGTCGAGGGGATCACTCAGCCGGCAGCGCCAGCGGTTCACCCTGACCGATGGGGATGGCGCATGGCTTGAGTGCCTCGGGCAGCTCGCGAGCCAGATCGATGACCAGCAGACCATGCTCCAGGCGGGCATCCCGCACCTCGACATGCTGGCTCAGCTTGAAGGCGAGTTCGAAGTCACGCTCGGCGATCCCCTGGTGGAGGAACTGACGCTCGGTGGGAGCCGCCCCTTTGCGCCCCTTGATCTTGAGGGTGCCATTTTCGGTTTCCAGTTCCAGCTCTTCGCGCTCGAAGCCAGCCACCGCCAGGGTGATGCGGTAGCCATTTTGCTCCCGCTTTTCGATGTTGTAAGGGGGATAGGCCGAGGTCTTGTGTTCTAACAGGCCTTCCAGCTCACGGGCCATCCGCTCGAAGCCGACGGCATTGGAATAGAGATGAGAAAAATCGAGGTTACGCATAATCCTATCCTTCAAATAAGCAACAGGTTTTAAATAATGTGGGCCCATATTCGGCACCCATCTAACAATGCGGGAAACGGGCTTAGCCGTTGATCTCGATCTTGCGCGGCTTCATCGCCTCGGGCACTTCGCGCACCAGGTCGATGTGCAGCAGACCATTCTTGAGATCGGCCCCTTTCACCCGCACATAATCTGCCAACTGGAAGCGACGCTCGAAGCCTCGTTCGGCGATCCCTTGATACAGATAGTGACGTTCACCGTCAGCCTGTTTGCTGCCCTTCACCGTCAGCAGGTTTTCCTGGAAACTCAGCTCCAGCTCTTCCTGGGTGAAGCCCGCCACCGCCATGCTGATGCGGTAGTCGCTGTCGCCCAGCTGCTCGATGTTGTAGGGGGGATAACCGGCATTGCCGTTGCTGGCCGCAGACTCGATGAGATTGGCCAGACGATCGAAACCGATGGCAGAACGATAGAGCGGAGAAAAGTCGATAGAACGCATAGTATTATCCTCTTGTGAGCGATAACTGATCATTTGCCCTCCGGTTGGACGGGCGCCTGGTCGAAACCTCTGTCGAGCGTTCCGGCCTTGTTACCTATATAGGGTCCGGCATTTCCCTTTCAAGGGGGAAATGAAAAATTTTCAGGGGTCATGGCTGAACAATAAAAATGGCCCGATAGGATCGATAATCAGCCCGCGGGCCACTCATGCTCCTCTCCCCACCACGCCATACTGGCTGTGCATCCCCCACCACCCACAGGAGCACGCCATGAAGATTACCCAGGTTCGCAATGCCACCCTGCTCATTCACTATGCCGGTAGCCGCTTCCTCATCGACCCCATGCTGGCCCCCAAGGACAGCTATCCCGGCTTCGAGGGCATGGCCAACAGCCATCTGCGAAATCCCCTGGTCGAGCTGCCGCTGCCCATGGCGACCCTGCTGGATGTGGACGCCGTGATAGTGACCCATGACCATCTGGATCACTGGGACCCAGCAGCGGCTCAGCTTGTACCCAAGCACCTTCCCCTGTTCGTGCAGCACGAGAAGGATGCCGACACCATGCGGGCGAACGGCTTTGAAGATGTGCGACTGCTGAGTGAATCCGGCGAATTTGCCGGCATTCGCCTGCAACAGACCGCCGGCCAGCATGGCAGTGATCGCATCATGGCCGTGCTCGGAGAACGGCTCGGCGAGGTGTCCGGGGTGGTCTTCTCCCATCCCGCCGAGAAGACCCTCTACCTCGCCGGCGATACGGTCTGGAACGCACAGGTGGCCCAAAGCCTGCGCAAGCACGACCCCGAGGTCGTCGTGCTCAACTGCGGCGATGCCCAGGTTAGCGGGCTGGGCGCCATCATCATGAACAAGGAAGATGTGCGAGCGGTGCATCAGGCAGCCCCCCGGACAACCCTGATCGCTAGCCACCTGGAGGCCGTCAACCACGCGCTGCTGTCGCGCCATGAGCTGCGCGACTATCTGGGGGAACAAGGAATGTTGGAGCACGTACTGGTGCCGGAAGATGGGGAAACCATGGCTTTCTGAGTGGACGAACCGAAGGTTCAGATGGGCCTTAGGCTTTATCATGACAAGGCTTATCATCGTCATTCATGCGCAAAGGAGCCTGCCATCATGCCCATCGTCGCCGTCGTCACCTTCGATCACTTCAGCCCCTTTCACTTCGCCGTCCCCTGCCTCATCTTTGGCGACAAGATGATGCCGGGCCAATCGATGTTCGAGCTCAGACTCTGTGCCGGTGACGACACACAGCAGCCAGCCTCGTCCCAGGGGTTTCGCATCGACACTGGCTATGGCCTGGAAGGGCTGCTGGAGGCAGATATCATCATCATCCCCTTCTGGCGCGATCCGGCCGAGCGACCGGCCCAGTCACTGCTCGATGCGCTGACCGCCGCTCGCCAGCGCGGGGCCCAGGTGGTCGGGCTCTGCCTCGGCACCTACGTGCTGGCCTACGCCAGCCTGCTGGATGGGCATAGGGCCTCTACCCACTGGGAGTACGAACAGGATTTCACCCACCGCTTCCCCCATGTGCGGCTCGATACCAATGCCCTCTATGTGGATGATGAAGGGTTGATCACCTCGGCAGGTACGGCCGCCGGGCTGGACTGCTGCCTCTATCTGGTACGCCAGCACCATGGCAGCCAGCTCGCCAACAAGCTGGCCAGGCGGCTGGTTGTTCCCCCTCATCGGGATGGCGGCCAGGCCCAGTTCATCGAGCAACCAGTCCCCGCCTCCACCCGGGACGCCAGGATCAACCAGTTGTTCGACCATCTACGCACTCATCTGGCGCATCCTCATACCCTGGACAGTCTGGCGGAGCACTGCCTGATGAGCCGACGTACCTTCAGCCGCCGCTTTCAGCTGGCGACGGGGCTCTCCCTCGGCGACTGGCTGCTCGCCGAACGCCTCAGGCGCAGCCAGGAGCTGCTGGAGTCCAGCTCCCATACCATGGAGCGCATCGCCGAACTGGTGGGCCTCAAGTCCGCCACCCTGCTGCGCCAGCACTTTCGCACCCGCTTTGGCGTCTCCCCTCGGGAATGGCGCCGAACCTTTCGCGGTGACAAGGCGTAAGTACAGGCCCCATCGCAGACGAGCCCAGGATGTTTCACGTGGAACGCGAGTCTAAAAACAAAAAGCCGGTCACTGGGACCGGCTTTTTTATCTTCTGCTGATGCGTCTTAGACGTCGAGGTTCGCCACACGCAGGGCGTTGGTCTCGATAAAGTCGCGACGCGGTTCGACCGCATCCCCCATCAGGGTGGAGAACAGCTGATCGGCACCGACCGCATCGTCGATGGAGACACGCAGCATGCGACGCGCTTCCGGATCCATGGTGGTTTCCCACAGCTGATCCGGGTTCATCTCGCCCAGACCTTTATAGCGCTGGATATAGATGCCGCGCTTGCCTTCGCTCATCAGCCATTCGACCGCTTCCACGAAGTTAGCAACCGGCTTCACCTTCTCGCCACGCTTGATGAAACCACCCTCTTCGATCAGGTTGGCGATCTCTTTGCCCAGCGAAACCAGTTGACGGTATTCGGCAGACTGCAGGAAGTCATAGCTCAGAGGGTATTCACGATCGACCCCATGCTGGCGTACCACGGCGTGGGGCACAAACAGGCTGCGCTCCTCGTCACGACGTACCTGCATCTGGTACTGTACGCCCTGGTTGCTCTCGTTGAGCACGGCTTCCATGGACTGGCACCAGGCCTGCAGTGAGCTCTCGCTGGCCAACAGGGCTTCGGTCAGCTCAGGCTGATAGATCAGCTGGGTCAGCACGGCGTCCGGCGCACGGCGGGACATCCGGGTGATCAGGTGAGAGACGGCGCGATGCTGGTTGACCAGACGCTCCAGTGCCTCGCCACCAATGGCCGGGGCAGACTCGTTGACGTGCAGGGTCGCACCGTCCAGTGCCATGGCAGTCTGGTATTGCAGCAGCGCATCTTCGTCTTTCAGATACTGCTCCTGCTTGCCCTTCTTCACCTTGTAGAGCGGCGGCTGGGCGATGAAGACATAGCCACGCTCGATGATTTCCGGCATCTGGCGGTAGAAGAAGGTCAGCAGCAGGGTCCGGATGTGCGCACCATCGACGTCCGCATCCGTCATGATGATGATGTTGTGGTAGCGCAGCTTGTCCGGGTTGTACTCGTCACGACCGATACCACAGCCCAGGGCGGTGATCAGGGTGCCCACCTCTTGCGAGGAGATCATCTTGTCGAAACGCGCCTTCTCCACGTTCAGGATCTTGCCCTTGAGCGGCAGAATGGCCTGGTTCTTTCGGTTGCGACCCTGCTTGGCGGAACCGCCTGCAGAGTCCCCTTCCACTATGTAGAGTTCGGACAGGGCCGGGTCTTTCTCCTGGCAATCCGCCAGCTTGCCGGGCAGACCGGCGATGTCGAGTGCACCCTTGCGACGGGTCAGTTCGCGGGCCTTGCGAGCCGCTTCACGGGCACGGGCCGCGTCGATGATCTTGTTGACCACTATCTTGGCATCGGCCGGGTTTTCCAGCAGGAAGTCTGCCAGCTTCTCGCCCATCGCCTGTTCGACAGCGGTCTTCACCTCGGACGAGACCAGCTTGTCCTTGGTCTGGGAGGAGAACTTGGGATCAGGCACCTTGACGGAGATAACGGCAATCAGACCTTCACGCACGTCGTCGCCACTGGCGGCAGACTTGGCCTTCTTGCTGTAGTCCTCTTTGTCCATGTAGGTGTTGAGGGTGCGGGTCAGCGCGGTACGGAAACCCACTAGGTGGGTACCCCCATCCCGCTGCGGGATGTTGTTGGTGAAGCAGTAGACCCCTTCCTGATAGGCGTCGTTCCACTGCATGGCCACTTCGACACCGATGCCATCCTGCTCGGTGGTGAAGTGGAACACCTTCGGGTGGATCGGGGTCTTGTTCTGGTTCAGGTATTCGACGAAGGCCTTGATGCCACCCTCGTAGCAGAAATGCACCTCACGGCCGTCGCGCTCATCGTGCAGGCGGATGGACACACCGGAGTTGAGGAAGGAGAGCTCGCGCAGACGCTTGGCCAGGATCTCGTAGTGGAACAGGGTGTCGCTGAAGATGGTCGGGCTCGGCCAGAAGCGCACCTCGGTACCGGTGCCGGAGGCACTGTCGCCGATCTGCTTGAGCGGCGCCTGCGGCTCGCCCAGGTGATAGGTCTGCTCATAGACGTGGCCGTTGCGGCGAATGGTCAGCAGCAGCTTGTCAGACAAGGCATTGACGACGGAGACGCCCACGCCGTGCAGACCACCGGACACCTTGTAGGAGTTGTCATCGAACTTGCCGCCCGCGTGCAGCACCGTCATGATGACTTCGGCGGCGGAACGGCCCTCTTCCGGGTGGATGTCCACCGGGATGCCCCGACCGTTGTCACGCACCGAGACGGAACCGTCCGAGTGGATCTTGACCTGGATCTCGGAGCAGTAGCCAGCCAGAGCCTCATCGATGGAGTTATCGACGACCTCGAACACCATGTGGTGCAGACCCGAGCCATCATCCGTATCGCCGATATACATCCCCGGGCGCTTGCGGACCGCATCCAGGCCCTTCAGCACCTTGATATTCGAGGAGTCGTAAGTATTTTCACTCATAGCTTACTCTCTGCCTTCTCTAATGTTTCGGAGATCTTGCCTTGTTCCACGTGGAACAGCTTGCAGTCACTCGCATCCATCATGTCTGCGAGCTGACCGGTGTCGATGGCGGTGATAAACACCTGGGACGCACACTGCTTCAGCCTTGCGGCCAACAGGCGGCGCTTGTCGACATCCAGTTCAGAGGCAAAATCATCAATTAAAAAAATACAGCCACGGCTGCTATGTTGATTCAAATAGAGCCCTTGGGCCAGTCGCATGGCGCAGACCAGCAACTTCAGCTGACCCCTGGACAAAATATCCTGAGCGGGTACCCCGTTCGCCTTGAGCCGTACATCGGCCTTCTGCGGGCCAACCCCTGTATAGCCCAGTGAACGATCCCGCTCGAACCCCGCCTCCAGCAAGTCGCCGAGGGGAGTCTCTCTCTCCCAGCCCCGATAGAAACCGAGACTGATGTCGAATTCCGGCAAGAAATCCGCCGTCATCTCCTTGATCAGGGGCGTAATGGCCTGACAATAACTGGCGCGAAACTCGGCCAACTCGCCCCCCAGCCGCACCAACTCCTGATCCCAGAACGCCAACTGGCGATACTGACTGCTTTGACGCAGCAGGGCGTTACGTTGTTTCAGCAACCGCCGCACCCGTCCCCACAGGGAGAAGAAGCCCGGCTCCTGATGAAAAACGCCCCAATCGAGCCAGGCCCGGCGAGCCTGGGGCCCCCCGGTCAGCAGGTTGAAACCATCGGGATGGATCAACTGCACCGGCAGCAACTCGGCCAGATCGGCCAGCCGCTGGGCCTGGGCACCCGCGATCTTGAGCTGGGTCTCCCCGCCCTTGTCCTTGGCGAGCCCGATGGGCACCTGACGCCCCTCCAGCTCGCACTGGGCAAACAGGGTAAAGGCCCGCTCGCCCTGGCGGATGACCCGCCCGGTCAGGTGAGTACGAAAAGAACGGCCGAGACCCAGGTAATGAATGGCTTCCAGCACGCTGGTCTTGCCGCTGCCATTGCACCCGACCAGGATATTGAGGCCGGGGGACAGCACGAGACTGGCCTGCTGGATATTGCGAAAGTCGCTGAGCTGGAGTTTGACCAGGGACACGACTAGATCCGCATCGGCATCACCACGTATTGGGCATCTTGGCTCTCAAAATCCTCAATAATGGCGCTGCTGATGGAATCGCTCAGGCTGATCCGGATTTGGTCACATTTTAACGTATTCAGCACGTCCAGCACATAGGAGACGTTGAAGCCGATCTCCATCTCGCCAGCCTCGTATTGTACGTCAAGCAGCTCTTCCGCTTCTTCCTGTTCCGGGTTGTTGGCGGTGATGCGCAGCAAATGCTGCTGCAAATTGAGACGCACCCCACGGAATTTTTCGTTGGAGAGAATGGCGGCGCGGGCGAAGGCCTGGCGCAAGTCTTCACGACCGGCGATCAGGGCCTTGTCGCTGCCCCGCGGGATGACACGGCGCCAATCCGGGAAGCGGCCATCCACCAGCTTGGAGGTGAAGATGAAGCCATCGAGGGCGGCGCGCAGGTTGTTGCGGCCGATCTGCAGCCGAACCGGCTTGTCTTCCGCCTCCAGCAGACGAACCAGTTCCAGCACACCCTTGCGCGGCAGGATGACCTGATGATCGGGCAGCGATTCCTGCACCACCTCGCGGCGACAGGTCGCCAGGCGGTGACCATCGGTAGCGACGGTGCGCAGGCCGTGGCCCTCGCTCTCGAACAGCATGCCGTTCAGGTAGTAGCGCACGTCCTGGCTCGCCATAGAGAACTGGGTGGCGTCGATGAGTTTCTTAAGCTCCAGCTGGCTGATGTCGAACTCGAGCACGGACTCCCAATCCTCGATGTTCGGGTATTCGGTCGCCGGCAGGGTCGACAGGTTGAAGCGGGAGCGGCCGGAGCGGATGATCAGCCGCTCACCTTCGGTGTTGAGACGAATGTCCGCCCCTTCCGGCAGGCCACGGCAGATATCCAGCAGCTTGCGGGCCGGCACTGTGGTGCGGCCATCCTGGCTGTCACTGTTGAGATAGACCTGACCGATCATCTCCACCTCGAGGTCGGTCCCGGTCAGCGACAGCAGACCGTTGCTGACATCGAGCAGCACGTTGCCGAGGATGGGCAGGGTCGGCCGGCCACCCAGGGCACCGGACACCAGTTGCAGAGGACGTAACAGGGCCTCACGGCTAATTTCGAGCTGCATCTGTGCTCTCCGTAGTTATTGGGAGGAAAGGGTTCGGATCAGGCTGGCATATTCGCGCTGCATCTGTGCACTCGGTTCCGTCAGGAAGAAAGGGTACGGATCAGGTTGGAATAGTCTTCCTTGATGTCGTGACTCTCCTCCTTCAACTGCTCAATCTTGCGGCAGGCATGAAGGACTGTGGTGTGGTCACGGCCACCGAAGGCATCCCCGATTTCCGGCAAACTGTGGTTGGTCAGCTCCTTGGCCAGGGCCATAGCCAACTGGCGCGGGCGGGCGACAGAGCGGGAGCGGCGCTTGGACAGCAGGTCCGCCAGCTTGATCTTGTAGTACTCCGCCACCGTCTTCTGGATATTGTCGATGGTGACCAGCTTCTCCTGCAACGCCAGCAGGTCGCGCAGCGCTTCGCGCACGAAATCGATGTTGATGGCACGACCGGTGAAGTTGGCGTTCGCGATCACCCGATTGAGGGCCCCTTCCAGCTCACGAACGTTGGATCTCAGTCGCTTGGCAATGAAGAAGGCCACTTCGTCCGGCAGGTGGATCTGGTTCTCGTCCGCCTTGCGCATCAGAATGGCAACCCGGGTCTCCAGCTCTGGCGGTTCGATCGCCACGGTCAGCCCCCAGCCGAAACGGGACTTGAGACGATCCTCCACCCCGTTGATCTCCTTCGGATAGCGATCCGAGGTCAGGATGATCTGCTGGTTGCCCTCAAGCAGGGCGTTGAAGGTGTGGAAGAACTCCTCCTGGGAGCGCTCCTTGTTGGCGAAGAACTGGATGTCATCGATGAGCAGGGCATCGACGCTACGGTAATAACGCTTGAACTCTTCAATGGCGTTATTCTGCAGCGCCTTCACCATGTCCTGAACGAAACGCTCGGAGTGCATGTAGATGACTTTGGCGTCTTTCTTGCGATCCTTGATGGCATTGCCGACGGCGTGCAGCAGGTGGGTCTTGCCCAGACCGGTGCCACCGTAGAGGAACAGCGGGTTGTAGGCGCCACCCGGATTGTCGGCCACCTGACGGGCCGCCGCACGGGCCAACTGGTTGGACTTACCCTCGACGAAATTCTCGAAGGTATAGTTCACGTTGGTGTTGCTCTTGTGGTTCGGCTCGGGCTTGGTTTCGGTCTTGCTTTCCCAGCTCTTGTGAGAGTTATTCACAGGCTCGGCACCGCGCGCCGGCGCTCTGGCGACCGCGACGGGGTGGGGACGATTACCGATGTCGAAACGCAGGGTGGGAGCATCCGCACCGCACAGCTCATTGATGATGCCGTTGACCCGAAGCAGGTACTTGTCGCGTACCCAGTCCAGGACGAAGCGATTCGGTGCATACAGGGTCAGAGTATTGTCACTCAACTCCGCTTGAAGCGGCCGGATCCACATGCTGAATTCTGCCGAGGGCAACTCATCTTGCAGCCGGTTAAGGCACTGCTGCCATAGCGAAGCAGTCACTCTAGACTCCCGTCAATTGATTAAGTAAAGACCGGCTATTCTACGTTTTTAACGGCTGGATCTCCAGTTGCCGCCAGCAGGATCCAGCAAATAAGATCCTTGACTTTCAAGGATCCAGCGACCCAGGATCGGCATTCATCCCCAAAGTTACCCACAGCCCTTGGCCTGCGATGTGGACAGAATGAATCGATGCGGTAGTGGTTATTTTATATAACCAAATATCATTTATTCTTTATATTTTATTCCAATAACATCAGCGCCGACCCGTGATTACAACTAAAAATACAGAACTACAGAGAGAGGAATCCCCATGAAAACCACAATCAAGCTGATTTCCGGCGCCGCCATTCTGCTGGCCACCCTGTCCGGTCAGGCCATCGCCCAGGAAACCATCAAGGTCGGCATGTCCGGCAAATATTTCCCGTTCACCTTCGTCAAACAAGACAAGCTGCAGGGCTTCGAGGTGGACATGTGGAACCAGATCGGTGAGCGCACCGGTTACAAGGTAGAGTTCGTCACCGCCAGCTTCTCCGGCCTGTTCGGCATGCTGGAAACCGGCCGCGTCGACACCATTTCCAACCAGATCACCATCACCGACGAGCGCAAGGCCAAGTACGACTTCTCCCAGCCTTATGTGTATGACGGCGCCCAGATCGTGGTTCGCAAGGGCAACAGCACCATCAACGGCTTCAAGGATCTGGCCGGCAAGAAGGTGGCGGTCAACCTCGGTTCCAACTTCGAAGAACTGCTGCGCAAGAACGATCCCGAGAAAAAGATCGATATCCGCACCTATGACTCCGCCTTCGAGCAAGATGTGGCCCTCGGTCGTATCGATGCCTTCGTGATGGACCGCGTCTCCACCGCCCAGCTGATCAAGGAATCCAAGCTGCCGCTGCAACAGGCTGGCGCACCGTTCGAAACCATCGAAAACGCCCTGCCCTTCCTGAAGACTCCGGAGAAGCAGGCGCTGCTGAAAAAGGTCGACGACGCCCTGACCGCCATGCGCAAAGACGGCTCCCTGACCAAGATCTCCGAAAAATGGTTCGCAGCGGACATCACCAGCAAATAAATGATGGAATTTGACCTCGAGTACACGCTAGGGCTGTTTCCCATCCTGCTCAAATACCTGGGCACCACGATGGAAATGGCCCTGTGGGGATTCGTATTGTCACTCGTACTGTCGCTCATGCTGGCGATAGTACGGGTGTTTCGCGTTCCTGCACTTCACTGGCTGGCGATGCTGTATATCTCCTTCTTCCGAGGGACTCCCCTGCTCGTCCAGCTGTTCCTGCTCTATTACGGCCTGCCGCAACTCTTCCCCATCTTCGTGGGAATGGATGCCTTCACCGCCGCCATCGTCGGTCTGACCCTGCACTTTGCCGCCTACATGGCCGAGTCGATCCGGGCCGCCATCCTGGGTATCCACAAGAGCCAGATGGAAGCTGCCCTCAGCATCGGCATGAGCCGGCTCCAGGCGATGCAGCGGATCATTCTGCCCCAGGCGGCTCGCATCGCGACGCCATCGCTGATGAACTACTTCATCGACATGATCAAGAGCACCTCCCTGGCGTTCACCCTGGGTGTCGCGGAGATCATGGGCAAGGCCCAGATGGAAGCTGCCTCCTCGTTCAAGTTCTTCGAGAGCTTCATGGCGGTGGCGCTGATCTACTGGGTGGTGGTCATCTTCTTCACCCGCTTGCAGCACCTGCTGGAAGTGCGCCTGAACCGTGCCTATTAAAGGAGAGCAGCCATGATAAAACTCACCGGCCTTTCCAAGGCCTTTCACGGCAACCAGGTGCTCAACGGCATCGATCTGGAGGTCAAGCAGGGGGAGATAGTCGTCATTATCGGCCCCTCGGGGACGGGCAAATCCACCCTGCTGCGCTGCCTCAACCTGCTGGAGACACCGGATGCAGGCCAGCTTGCCATCGACGATCTGCAACTGAATCTGGCCAAGGCCAGCGATCAGCAGGCCATCGAGCTGCGCAAGCGCGCCTCCTTCGTGTTCCAGAACTATGCCCTGTTTGCCAACAAGACGGCGCTGGACAACATCGCCGAGGGGCTGATCACCGTCTGGAAACAGCCCAAGGCGGAGGCTCGTGCCACCGCGCTCGGCATCCTCAAGGACATCGGCCTCGCCGACAAGCAGGATGCCTATCCGGCGTCCCTCTCCGGCGGACAGCAGCAGCGGGTCGGCATCGGCCGCGCCATGGCGGCCCACTCCAAGGTGATCCTGTTTGATGAGCCGACCTCGGCACTGGATCCCGAGTGGGTCGACGAGGTGCTGGGTCTGATGAAACAACTCGCGCGCCAGCACCAGACCATGGTGGTGGTGACCCACGAGATCGAATTTGCCCGTGATGTCGCCGATCGGGTGATCTTCATGGAGGGGGGCCGGATCGTGGAACAGGGCCCGCCGAGCCAGATATTGGTCGATCCCAAGGATCCCCGCACCCGGGAGTTCTTGCGGAAAGTGATTAACTAGCTCTCTCTTTGGCGGCTCTGCCGCCTTTTTTATTGGAGGATCCTTGTTTAACCCCGGGTAGCCAGTATAATTCGGGGCCCTTGATCCTTCGGATCCTGTCGGCTTTCACTGTCTCTTTCGGGAGTCAGGGCAAGATGAGGGGATACGGCGGATTGACGAGAAGCTGAACTCTGTTTAGAATTCGGCCTCTTTTGCTAGTCGTCACACGCTATAGCTGGCGCGTCGGCTAAGTGTGACAATCAAAACTGTACAGAAATACGGAATCGAATCATGAAACGTACTTTTCAACCGTCCAACCTGAAGCGCAAGCGCTCTCACGGTTTCCGCGCTCGCATGGCTACTGCCAACGGTCGCAAAGTTCTGGCCGCTCGTCGTGCCAAGGGTCGTGCCCGCCTGGTAGTCTAATGCCTACCCAGCACACCTTCTCTCGGGAGTTACGTCTGTTAACTCCCGAACACTTCAAACGCGTTTTCGCCGAGCCTGTCCGGGCCGCTTCTCCGCAAATTACGCTTCTTGCTTGCCCCAATTCCCTCGAACACCCCCGTCTTGGCCTCGCTGTGCCCAAAAAAGCGCTCAAGCGTGCCGTCTGGCGTAACCGTGTCAAACGAGTGGTGCGGGAAAGTTTTCGTCTCAATCAAACCAACCTGCCCGCTATCGACATCGTCGTGATCGCCAAGGCTGGCGTCAAAGAGATGGATAACGAGGAGCTGTTCAAGTTACTGGAAAAGCTATGGCGCACTCTGTCACGCCGTTGCAATGGGTAGCCATCAAACTGATACGCCTGTATCAGCTAATCATTAGTCCCCTGCTCGGGCCGCGCTGCCGTTTCACTCCGACTTGTTCCCAATTTGCGATAGAAGCAATCCGACTTCACGGTTTCATAAAAGGCGTTTGGTTAGCCAGCAAACGTCTATTAAAATGCCATCCCTTATCCGAGGGTGGTTATGACCCGGTTCCGCAACCAAAGCGAAGAAACTGAAGACTATGGAATCACAACGCAATTTACTTCTGATCGGTTTGCTGTTCGTGAGCTTCTTGCTCTGGCAACAGTGGGAGTCTGACAAGGCTCCGAAGCCGGCCCCGACGACCGTGGCCCAAACCGAACATTTCGTACCTGAAGCCGGTCAGACCGGTGATATTCCTCAGGTTTCCGAGCAAGCCAACGCCACCGCCGCACGCAAGCTGATCACCGTCACTTCCGACGTGCTCAAGCTGACCCTGGATACCCAGGGCGGTGATATCGTCGCTGCCGAGCTGCTGGCCCACAAGCTGGAAGAAGGCAAGGATCAGCCCTTCACCCTGCTGACCAGCCAACCGGCACACATCTATGTCGCCCAGAGCGGCCTGGTGGGTCGCAACGGTCCGGACAGCCAGCCAGAAGGTCGCCCCACCTATGAAGCCGCCGAGACCAGCTACCAGCTGGCCGACGGTCAGGATCAGGTCGTGGTTCCCATGACCTGGACCGACAGCAAGGGTGTGGTCTTCACCAAGCGCTTCGTGCTCAAGCGCGGCGACTATGCCGTCGGCGTCGACTACAAGATCGACAACAAGTCTGCCGAGCCGGTTCAGGTGCAGTTCTATGGTCAGCTGAAGCAGACCATGACCACGCCGAAGGATCAGGAAGGTCATGCCATGGTGGCCAGTGCCTACCGTGGTGGCGCCTTCTCCAGCGAAGACACCCGCTACAAGAAGTACACCTTCAGCGAGATGCAGGACGCCGACCTGAACAAGACCACCAAGGGTGGTTGGGTCGCCATGCTGCAGCACTACTTCGTCTCCGCCTGGGCCCCTAATGCCAACGATAACAACAGCTTCTACAGCCGTGTCATCCAGGGCAAGGATCAGGCCATCATCGGCTACAAGGCACCGCAGGTTGACGTCGCCGCTGGCCAGCAGGCCGAAGTGACCAGCCAGCTGTGGATCGGTCCCAAGCTGCAAGACCAGATGGCCAAGGTGGCAAACCACCTGGACCTGACCGTCGACTACGGCTGGCTCTGGTTCATCGCCCAACCGCTGCACTGGCTGCTGACCGTGTTCCACGGCTTCGTCCAGAACTGGGGTCTGGCCATCATCATGCTGACCCTGCTGGTGCGCGGCATCATGTTCCCGCTGACCAAGGCCCAGTACACCTCCATGGCCAAGATGCGCATGCTGCAGCCCAAGCTGGCGGCGCTCAAGGAACGCTTCGGTGACGATCGCCAGAAGATGTCCCAGGGCATGATGGAGCTGTACAAGAAGGAGAAGGTCAACCCGCTCGGTGGCTGTCTGCCGATCCTGGTACAGATGCCCATCTTCATCGCCCTCTACTGGGCGCTGATGGAGTCGGTTGAACTGCGCCATGCGCCGTTCGCCCTGTGGATCACCGACCTGTCGGTGAAGGACCCCTTCTTCGTGCTGCCGATCCTCATGGGTGCTTCCATGTGGTACCTGCAGAAGATGAGCCCGACCACCATCACGGACCCGATGCAGCAGAAGGTGATGCAGTTCATGCCGATCATCTTCACCTTCATGTTCCTCTGGTTCCCGGCTGGTCTGACCCTGTACTGGCTGGTGAGCAACGTCATCTCCATCATCCAGCAGACCATCATCTACCGTCAGCTGGAGAAGAAAGGCCTGCACTCACGCAACTGATATGCAGCCAATCTTCCCGTGATGACAAAAGAGGCGGCCTTCGGGCCGCCTTTTTTATTACAATGTCCGCACTATTTTTACCAAGACAGTCAATCAGCGAGTCCAGCAAGATGACAACAGATACCATAGTGGCCCAGGCCACCGCCCCCGGCCGGGGTGGCGTCGGCATAGTCCGGGTCTCCGGCCCCGCCGCCGAGCGCGTCGCCGAGATTGTGCTCGGCAGACTGCCGCGGGTACGTTACGCCGAATACCTGCCGTTCAACGACGAACAGGGGCAGCCGCTGGATCAGGGCATCGCCTTGCTGTTCCAGGCTCCCAACAGCTTCACCGGCGAAGACGTGCTGGAGCTGCAGGGTCATGGCGGTCCCGTCATCATGGACATGCTGATCCGCCGCATCCTGCAGATTGAAGGCCTGCGCCCCGCCCGTCCGGGCGAGTTCAGCGAACGCGCCTTCCTCAACGACAAGCTGGATCTGGCCCAGGCCGAGGCCATCGCCGACCTTATCGAAGCCTCCAGCGAACAGGCCGCCCGCAGCGCCATGCACTCCCTGCAGGGCCAGTTCTCCGGCAAGGTGCAACAGCTGGTGGAGAACGTGACCCGGCTGCGCATCTATGTGGAGGCCGCCATCGACTTCCCGGACGAGGAGATAGATTTCCTCTCCGACGGCAAGGTGGCCGGCGATCTCCGAGCCATCATGGCCGAGCTGGACGCCGTGCGCGGCGAAGCCAAGCAGGGAGCCCTGCTGCGGGAGGGGATGAAGGTGGTCATCGCCGGGCGTCCCAACGCCGGCAAGTCGAGCCTGCTCAACGCCCTGGCCGGACGCGAATCCGCCATCGTTACCGAAATCGCCGGCACCACCCGCGACGTCCTGCGCGAGCACATCCACCTGGACGGCATGCCGCTGCACATCATCGACACCGCCGGCTTGCGGGACACCCAGGACAAGGTGGAGCAGATCGGCATCGAGCGTGCCTGGGCCGAGATAGAGCAGGCCGACCGGGTGCTCTTCATGGTGGACGGCACCACGACAGATGCGGTCGACCCCCACGAGATCTGGCCGGAATTCGTCGATCGCTTGCCCAAAAACATCGGCCTCACCGTAGTGCGCAACAAGGCGGACCTCACCGGCGAGGATCTGGCGCCGAGCCAGGAGCTGGGCCACGCCGTCTATCGCATCTCCGCCAAGACAGAGCTGGGGCTGCCCGCCCTGCGCGAACACCTCAAGGCCTGCATGGGCTTCCAGGGCAATACCGAGGGGGGCTTCATGGCCCGTCGCCGCCACCTGGACGCGCTGGAGCGCGCCGCCGAGCGACTGCTGGTGGCCAAAGAGCAGCTGGAAGTCTTCGTGGCTGGCGAGCTGGTGGCCGAGGAGCTGCGCCTGGCGCAGGAGTCCCTGTCCGAGATCACCGGCGAGTTCAGCTCGGACGATCTACTTGGCCGCATCTTCTCCAGTTTTTGTATCGGTAAATAGATAATTTAAAGCACAAACATCTACAAAAAGGATGCTCAACCGTCATCGATGCTACCGGTTCGGCGGCCATCGATGGCAAGCTGGTGATCCCCATCTCCACTCACACTCGGCGTGGCCATGACCGACATTCGCAAGCTGGATCTGAATCTGCTCAAGGCATTCGATGCCCTGCTCGACGAGCGCAGCGTGACCCTGGCGGCCGCCCGCCTCTCCCTGACCCAGCCAGCGGTCAGCGGCATGCTCACCCGGCTGCGGGACAACTTCGACGATCCCCTCTTCGTGCGCACCGCCCGTGGCGTGGTGCCGACCCAGCGCGCCCTGGAGCTGGCACCGACCCTCAAGCGGGTGCTGGGGGACATCCAGCTCATGCTGCAACCCACCGACTTCGATCCCGCCACCGCCACCCTACGCTGGTCGGTGGCGGCCACCGATTACGGGTTGCAGGCCGTTTTGCTCCCCTTCCTGCGGGAACTGCGCCGCCAGGCGCCGGGGATCCAGGTCGTCGCCCACCCCGTCGATGACAGCGCCGTCTATCACCAGCTGGAACGCGGGGAGCTGGATCTGGCCCTGATGACCCCGGAGTCCACTCCGGACAATCTGCACCTGCGTCCCCTCTATCAGGAGGAGTACGTCTGCGTGGTGCGGGAGGGGCACCCGGTCACTGCGGAGGGAGAGCTGTCGCTGGATAGCTTCTGCGCCCTGGATCATGGCCTGGTCTCCTACAGCGGTGGTGGCCTGCAGGGAGTGACGGATCAGGCCTTGGCGGCCTTGGGGCGGGAGCGCAGGGTGGCCCTCTCGGTCCCGAGTTTCCTCATATTGACCCAGGTGCTGCGCAGCAGCGATCTGGTGGCCATGATGCCGCGCCGCCTGATCTCCCGGGAGCAGGGATTGGCGACGCTCAGGATCCCGCTCACCGTGCCCGGCTTCACCAAGTCGATGGCCTGGCACGAACGCACCCACAAGGATCCGGCCCAGTGCTGGCTGCGGGCGCTGATGCTGTCCACCAGTCAAACCGGCTAGCAAAAAGGCGCCGATGGCGCCTTTTTTACGGGATCAGCTCGGGCGATAACGCTCCAGCCAGTGGGCATAGGGCGCGGGCAGCACCCAGGAGGGGCGCTCCACGCCGAGGGTGAGGGCCGCCTGATAGGGCCAGTGAGGATTGGCCAGATGCACCCGCCCAATCATCACCAGATCCAGCAAGCCATCCGCCACCGTCGCCTCGGCGTTGTGGGGATTGTCGATGCCCCAGGAGGAGGCCACCGGCAGGCCCGTCTCCTGGCGAACCCGCCCGGCGATCGGCGCGAGGAAGGCCGGTCCCCAGGGGATCTGGGCATCCGGGGTGGAGAAGCCCATGCTGACGCTCAGCATGTCCAGCCCGCCCTCCCCCATGGCCTTGGCCAGGGCGATGGACTCCTGCATCGTCTCCTCATCCCGGCCGTCATATTCGATCACCCCGAAGCGAGCGGTCAGCGGCAGCCGCTCTGGCCAGACAGCGCGCACCGCCCCCAGGATTTCCAGCAGGAAGCGACCACGGCCGCGCCAGTCGCCGCCGTACTCATCCTCGCGCCGGTTGGCATGAACCGAGAAGAAGCTCTGGGCCAGATAGCCGTGGGCGAAGTGCAGCTCCAGCCATTCGAAACCGGCCTCCCGCGCCCGTATGGCGGCAGCGGCAAAATCGGCCTGCACCCTGACGATATCGTCCTGCGTCATGGCCCTCGGCACACGGGGCAGATGCTGGCCGAAGGGGATGGCGGAGGGCGAGAGGATCTCCCAGCTGCGGGGATCATCGGCGGCGATATGGTCATCCCCCTCCCAGGGCTTGTTGGCGTTGGCCTTGCGACCGGCATGGGCGATCTGGATACCCGGAACGGCCCCCGCCGCCTTGATGGCACTGGCGACCTTGGCCAGCTCGGCGGCCTGCTCATCGTTCCACAGTCCCAGACAGGCCGGGCTGATGCGCCCCTCGGGGGAGACGGCTGTCGCCTCGACGATCACCAGACCCGCCCCACCCCGGGCCAGGCTGGCGTAGTGGGACAGATGCCACTCGTTGGCGAGCCCGTCCTCGGCGCTGTATTGGCACATGGGGGGTACGGCGATGCGGTTGCGAAGGGTCACCTCTTTGAGGCTAAAGGGGCTGAACAGAGCAGACATGGTTTCTCCTGCCGCCGCAAGATGGCGGTCATGATCACAAAGAAGGTCATCTTGCAAAGGGCTGGGGTCATAAAGCAAAACGTGATTGCTGATACCTGCTATCAGTCTGTGCAATATCAGATCGGGTCGCGCATCGCCGCCATGATATTAACCTTGGTGATGACATACATATCGAATGGCGATTGTACTTATATCACTCAAGTTCTCATCCTGAGCACCTCCACCAGGGACCACAGCGGGCCCTGACGCTGAACCCCGATGAGGAAAAACCATGAACGAGATCCTGTGGCCCGAGGGCTATCTGCCCGGACTGACCGACAACTTCGCCTCCAACGAGATGATAGTGACTGGTCTCACCCTGACCGATGTCTGGCCCCTGCTGAACACCCCGCCCCTCTGGCCCGGTTATTATCCCAATGCCGCCAACACCCGCTTCTACGACCACGCGGGGCCGGAACTGGCCGAGGGGGTGCGCTTCTATTTCGAGACCTTCGGCTTCCCGGTGGAGGCCAGGGTCGTCGAGTATCAGGCTCCCGCCGCAGGCCAGCCGGCACGCGTCGCCTGGCACGGCTGGGCGGGTGAGGAAGGGAGCGACGATCGCCTCGATGTTCACCATGCCTGGCTGCTGGAGGAGCTGCCGCACCACCGGCTGCGGATCCTGACCCAGGAGACCCAGCGCGGCAAACCCGCCCAGGCCCTGGCGATCGCCGAACCCAACCCCATGATAAACGGTCACGATCAGTGGCTTAAAGGATTGATATTCGCTGCCAGGACGGCAAAAGGCAGTTGAAAATAGAGCGGGATGGCATTGCCATCCCGCTTTCTGTTGCCAGTTATCTCTATGCCGCACGCCCTTAAAGCCGCCGCAGGCACCACATGAAGTAAGCGCCCCCCAACAGGGTGGAGACCAGGCCGACCGGCACCTCCTGCGGGAACAGGATCTGTTGGCCAACCCAGTCCGCCGACACCATCAACAAGGCCCCGCAACCCGCGGCACCCAGCAGGTTCCAGCGCGCCCGCACCAGTCCCATCAGCCTGGCCATGTGTGGCGCCAGCAGGCCGGCGAAGGAGAGCGGCCCTATGACCATGGTCGCACTGGCGGTCAGCACCGCCACCAGCAGCAGGATAATCAGCTGGGCGCGACTGAGGCGAACCCCCAGCGCCGTCGCCACCGCCGGCCCCATGGGCATCAGATCCAGCCAGCGGCTCACCAGCAGGCAGATGCCCAGCATCACCAGCGCCAGCACGGCCAGCGCCACGGCCACCGGCTGGGTGACGTAATAGGTGGAGCCGGACATCCAGGAGAGCAGTTGCTGCACCCGCAGATTGCCGTTGGCCAGCGCGATGGACTGCAGCGGTTCGAACAGAGCCGCGATGGCGATACCGGTCAGCAGGATCCGCTCCGGCTGGAAGCCGTTCTTGCGGTTGATCACCACCAGCAGCAACAGGCTGCCGAAGGCCCCCAGCACGCCTCCCAGGGGGATCATGGCCAGCGGCAGGGTCGGCAGCAGCAAGGCGGTGGCGATCACCCCCATGAAGGTGCCGCCGCTCACCCCGAGCAGTTCGGGGCTCGCCATGGGGTTGTTGCTGACCCGCTGCAGCAGGGTCCCCGCCAGCGCCAGCAACACACCGGCCGCCCCCGCCGCCAGGGTACGGGGCAGACGCCACTCCAGCTGGGCTTCCCACCGGATCCAGCTCGGCCAGCTCCAGCCATGCATCCCCTGCCCGAACAGCAGGGAGGCCAGCATGGCGAGCAGCAGCCCGATCCCCAGCCAGGCAACGAAACGCCCGGGAGCCGGATGCCGCGCCACCGTCAACCCACTGGCGCCCCTCGGCGTCACCGACTTGAAGGTGAGACGGGGGATCAGCCAGAGCAGCAGCGGTGCCCCCAGCAGGGCCGTCATGGCCCCCGTCGGGATCAACACCGGCCAGAAGCGGGTCAGGGATTGCAGCAGCAGGTCGGTGGCCGTCAGCAAGAGGGCGCCCAGCACAGGCGCCCACAACAGGCGCAAGCCGAGCCGCCTCACCCCCAGCATGCGTACCAGGACGGGAGCCGCCAGCCCCACGAAACCGATGATCCCCACCACGCTCACCACGCAGGCGGTGAGGAAGACGGCGAGTGCCAGACCGCCGAGGCGCAGGTGCTTGAGGGAAACCCCCAGGCTGCGGGCACTGGCATCATCCAGCTCCAGCACCGCCAGGGGGCGAGCCAGCAGCGCCGCCAGCACGGCGGCCACCAGCAGCCGTGGCAGCAGGTAGGTGACACCGCTCCAGCTGGTCTGCGCCAGGGAGCCGCTACCCCACACCAGCAGTCCCTTGAGCTCCTCCTGGAAGAACAGCAGCAGCCCCAGACTCAGGGCCGCCAGATAGAGGTTGATCACCAGGCCCGCGAAGACGATGACCACGGGATTGAGCTGGCGGCGCCAGGCCAGGGCAAACACCAGCCCCATGGCGAGGCTCCCCCCGGCCATGGCGATCCACTCGCGCCCCACCAGCAGCCAGCTCGGGGCAAACAGGGTCACCGCCATCAACGCCAGCTGGGCACCCGAGGAGACCCCCAGGGTCGTCGGTGAGGCGAGCGGATTGCGCAACACTTGCTGCAGCAGGGTACCGGCCAGGCCCAGCGACGCGCCGGCCAGCAGGCAGATGGCGAGGCGCGGCAGCCAGCTGAAATGGACCAGCGCCTGGCGGGCATCGTCCAGCTGCGGCGAGAAGAGGGATTGCCACCAGAGCAAATCCGGCAGCTGGTGCGCCAGATCCCAACCGGCCAGTGCCAGTGTCAGCAGCAGCAGGGCCAGGCCGGGGCGCAGCAAGGAGACGGGAAGGATCTGATTCATTGAAGGGCTCCCTGGGTGGTCAGGCCGGATGCGGACTCCGTCTGCAGGGCCTCGCTCAGCAGATTGGCGAAACGGCGGGCGGCCAGCAGGCCACCGAAGCTCCAGACGGCGGGCAGGTGGACGACCTTGCCCTCCTTCACCAGCGGCAGGTGTTGCCAGAGACCTGGCTCCTGCAAGCGCTCACTCACCCCCACCGGAATGGGGTCGATGACCACCAGCCTGGCGGTCGGCAGGGAGATGAATTGCTCCAGACTCACCACGGAGAAGCCCCAGGCATTGGTCTCCCCCTGCCAGGCGTTGCGCAACCCCAGTCGCTGCAGCACGGCGTCGAACAGGCTATGTTGGCCAAACACTCGCACATGGCGTTCGTCAATAAATTGCACCATCAACAAGGGGGGCATATTGGCGGGAAGCTGTCCCTTCATCCGCTCGAGATCCCGATCCAGGGTGGCGAGCTGACGCTCAGCCTCAGCGGTCTTGCCCACCAGGGCGGCTATGGTCAGGGTCGCCTCGTGCAGCCGCTGCCACAGATCCGTATCCGGTTCATAGAGGGCGATGGATTTCACCGGCGCTATCTGGGACAAGGTGGGTTCCAACGACGCCATCAGCGGGGAAATGAGGATGAGATCCGGCTTGAGCTCCGCCAGCAGTTCGCGGTTGGGCTGCATGCGCAGGCCGATATCCACCACCTCGGCGGGCAACCTGGGCACATCCACCCAGGCACGGTAGGAACCGACATCCCCCATGGCCAGTGGCGTGACCCCTAGGGCCAGCAGGGTCTCCGCGACCGTCCAGTCGACGGTGGCGATGCGGGGCGTCTCCTGCACGATGACGGTATGGTGCCGGGTATCAGCAGATGCCGGCTCCGTTGGGGTTGCCGGCTCGGCCTGCCCCATCAGGGGGGCCAGCAGACAACAGAGCCAGCCCGTATTCTTCAATAGACGCATCGGGCCCCCGCTCAGATGATGGCGATGTTGTGATCGTGGGCCGGGTGACGTATCACGGCCATGGGTATGCCGTAGATGGCCTGCAGGGTCTCGCTGGTCATGATGTTGGCGGGTTCGCCATGGACCAGCAAGCGGCCACCGTGCAGGGCCACCAGTTGATCGCAGAAGCGGGAGGCCATGTTGATGTCGTGGATGACGATGATGACCCCCAGGTTGAGCTGACGGCTCAACTGCCTGACGAGTGTGAGCACCTCCACCTGGTGAGCCACGTCCAACGCGGCCAGCGGCTCGTCCAGCAGGATGAAGCGGCTCTCCTGGGCCAGCAGCATGGCCAGCCAGACCCGGCCCCGTTCACCACCGGAGAGGGTATCCACCAGCCGATCGGCGAACGCCTCGGTGTGGGTCAGGGTGATGGCCTGATCCACCTGGCGGTGATCCTCCTCCCGCATCCGCCCCAGCAAACCACGCCAGGGGTAGCGCCCCATCTCCACCAGTTCGCGGCCGAGCAGGCTCTCGGCACTCGGCAGATGCTGGGGCAGATAGGCGACCTGGCGGGCGAAGTCCCGATTGCTCCAGTCGCTCAGTGGCTTGTCGTCAAACAGGATCTCGCCGCCGCTCAAGGGCTGCTGGCGCGCCAGCAACTTGAGCAGGGTGGATTTTCCCGAGCCGTTGTGACCGATGAGGCCATAGACCTGGCCCTGCTCGAAGCGCAGATCGGTGGGTTGCAGCAACTGACGTTCGTTCACTGTAAAGCTGGCGGATTTCATCTCAAACATAATCTGTTCCTGTGCTGGCCCTGGGCCAGTCCAATCCGTACCCGTCTCAGACCGGCACTTCAGTATCCAGATGGGCAACCGCATCCTGACTGACTCGCGCACGCTGCTCACCGGTCAATTCGGTGAGCTGCCCCTGACGCATCTCCAGCAGACGATCGGCCTGGGAGAAATAGAGGTCGTCATGGCTGATGGCGATCACCGTCTTGCCCATCTCTTTCAGGCGCGGTAGCAGCACCTGGTAGAAGATGCGGCGGAACTGGGGATCCTGATCCGCCGCCCATTCGTCAAACAGCATCACATCGCGCTGCTCCACCAGCGCCAGCAACAGGGCGACCCGCTTGCGTTGCCCCTGGGAGAGCTCGATGTTGGTGATAAAGTCCTGCTCTATCACCAGCTTGCTGCCCATCTGCAGCCGCTCCAGCCACTCATCGATCAGCCCCTGTCTGGGCTCGGGGCCCAACAGGTGCTGGAACAGGTGATAGTCGGTGAAGATGGCGGAGAAGAGCGCCAGATAGGCATTGCGATCCGGGATCGGCTCACCATCTACCAGGATCCGGCCAGACACTGGTTGATAGAGACCGGTCAGCAGCATGGCCAGGGTCGACTTGCCGGATCCATTGCCGCCTATGATGAAGATCTGCTCCCCCTTTTCGATGGTCAGGCTGATTGGCCCCACGGCGAAACCGGCCTCCCCCTGATAGTGAAAGCTCACCTCCTCCAGCTGGATCCGCTGCCAGGCACGGGGGGCTGGTGGCAGAGAGAAGACGGGATCCGGCGAGGCCAGCGTCAGGGTCGCAATCTTGTCGAACGCCACCTGGGCGGCGATCAGGGTCGGCAGGGCACCTATCCCCTGCAGCAAGGGGGTGCGCAGGAACAGCAAGGTGAGGGCGAAGGTGGCGGCCACGTTGGTATTGGCCCAGCCCAGCCCGTTGGCCAGGAAGAAGACCAGGCCAATGGCCCCCAGCATCATGATATTCGACCAGTTCACCGCGCTCAGGTGATAGGTGTCGGCGCGGATGATCTCTGTCCGGTAATCCTCGGCATTGCGCTCATAGAGCCGGTGGTAGACGAAGTGAGCGCGCTCGCGATTGAGGGCCAGCTCCTTGCTGCCGGCGATGATGGACTGGTAGTTCTGATAGAGCTTGTCTTCGGCCTGACGCATGCGGGCGAGATGGCGATAGACGCGGTTCACCAGCAGCCAGCCCACTACCATGGTGAAGGTGACCCAGAGGGCCGTCACGACGAGCAGGGAGGGCGACAACCAGCCGAGATAGAGGGCGGAACCTATGGTGAGCACCAGCCCCTGCACCAGCTCTGGCAGGCGCACGAAGGCGATGGTGATCTGGCCGATGTCGCTGGAGAGAGAGGCCAGCAGTGGCCCCTGCCCTATCTGACGAATGCGGGCGACATCGGTATCCAGCAGCTGTTTGAGCAGCCGGCCGCGCAGGCGATAGACGAAGTGATGGCCCAGGGTAGTGAGGCCCAGCTGGGCGCCCAATGTGATCACCAGCAACAACAGAATGAGGCCGATCAGCTGTCCAAGGATGGGTAACGGATCCCCAGCTGATTCGATAAGTGATTGATTGATAAAGGCGATAACACCTATCCCGCTCACGGCACTGAGCAGGCTAAGCAGGGTAATGGCGATGAAGGGCCAACGATATTGGCGGTAAACCAGTGACAAGAGTTCCATGACAGGCCTGCGTACAAAAAGAAGGAGGGCGGGAGCTTGGTGCCCCCGCCCGGCCTGTATCTTACCAGCGGTAGTTGACGGAGCCGACTATGCTGCGCGGCTCACCGTAGTAGCAGTAGTAGTCACAGCTCGCGACATAGGTGTCATCCAGCAGGTTGTTGACGTTAATCTGCGCTCGCCAGTTCTTGGCAAAGTCATACCCGATCATCGCATCCCACACCGTCTGGGCCGGTACCTTAGCTGTATCGTATTCAAGAGGATTCCAGTAGGCATCCACCATGCCGTTGCCTACACCAACGCTGGAACCGATATAACGTACCCCAGTACCCACCTCCAGACCAGAGACAGGCCCCTGCAGCACCTTGTAATTGCCCCAGAAGGAGGCTTGATGACGGGGAATTAATGTACTGCGGTGCTCATTATCACCAGTGCTATTAGTCTTGGCATCGGTATAGGTGTATGCCGCGGTCAGACGCAACGCGTCTGTAACCTGCACACTGCCCTCCAGTTCCACCCCCTGGGATGTAGATTCACCGGCCTGAGTCTGTTGTTTCTCACCATTGGATACTAGGGTGTTGGTTTGCTCCAGATCGAACAGGGCCAGGTTGATATAACCGTCGAGGAAGCTTGGAGCATACTTGATGCCGGTTTCATACAGCTTACCTTCCATCGGCTTATAAGAGTTGCCTGTATTAGGGTTAATCCCTCCAACAACCTCGAAGGACTCAGCATAGGCAAAATAAGGGGAGATGCCGTTGTCAAACAGGTACATCAGGCTGCCGGAAAGCGAGAGGTTGTCATCGTACTGCTTCTGGTTGGCAGACTTGTTTATATTGTGAGTCTCTACATAGTCGAATCGACCACCGGCGGTCAGCAGCCAGCGATCGTCCCAGCGGATCTGGTGCTGGGCATAAAAGCCGCTCTGCCCCTTGGTGTTCTTCTGGTAGGTCGCAGCGGACTCATCGAAACCAGTGAAGTCATTGTAATCTGGATGAATGGTATTGATTGTGCCAACTCCGACAAAATCAGATTCTACCCCTTCATTCACATGACGCTGCAGATCGATACCCAGCAATAACGTCTGCTCGGTGCGATCCGTGTTCCAGTAACCCACCATCTGGTTGTCCATGGTGATGCTCTTGGTATCACCATCACGGTATACAACACTACGAGGTGCCGTTGTCGTATCATAAACTGGGTAAATATAGGTCTGACGCAACAACAGATCGTTATAGCTGAAGCGGACGTTCTGCTTGAACTCCCAAGTATCGTTGAACTGGTGAGCCAGCTCATAACCGGCGGAGATCTGGGTGTTGCGGTTTCGATCGTAATCCGGCTGGCTCAGGTTGGTGCTGGGATCGATCTGGCCAGGGGTTGTATCTAAAGTACCGTAGACGGGGAAAAAGCCGTTGGTCGGCACCCCTTCATCGTGCAGGAAGCTGGCCAGCAGGGTGAGGCTGGTACGATCCGAGATGTCCAGGGTCACGCTCGGCGCCAGGTAGGCTCGCTCGTTATAGGTGCCATCCAGCACGCCATCACGCTCGTTATAGAGCGCAACCAGACGATAGCGACTGTTGTCGGCCAGATCGTCGGAGACATCCACCCCGACCTGGCGCAGATCCCGGCTACCCAGCTGCAGATTGACCAGACCCTGAGGCGTCTTGGTCGGGCGCTTGGTGACTGAGTTGATCACGCCGCCGGGAGGGGCTTCACCGTAAAGGATGGAGGCCGGCCCCTTGAGCACTTCCACGCTCTCCAGACCGAAGGTCTCTGGGGTCCACACGTAGTAGCCGGTGCTGAACAGGCGGTTGCCATCCAGGTATTGAGCCGCGTCGAAGCCACGCACCTTGAACCAGTTGGTGTTGTTGTCCGAGCCATAGAGGCCGGTGAGCACGCCGGAGCGATAGCGAACGGACTCGTCGAGCTGCTGCACGGCGTGCTGATCCATCTCCTCGCGATTGACCACGGAGACGGCGCGCGGGGTCTCGGCCATGGGCACTTCGACCTTCATGGCGTTGGCGGTCACCACCATGGTCTCGCTCGCCTTGGGCAACTCTTTTTCAGCTTGTTCGGCAGCCAGCACCGGCAGACCAGCCAACAAGCAGGAGAGCGGCAGCAGGTGCTGTACCACTCTCTTTCGCATCACTGCGTGGGGGATATTTTTTTGCGCAATCATATTAAGTGTCTCAAATAAAAAGAGTTATTTTTGGTTTCTTATTATGGGTGCCCAATACTGCCGGTTTGCCCGACTCCTTAGGCGAATAAATCACCGCAATGCTACTACAAGAGCCGTGATCGAATCGATTCATTAATTGCTAATCATTTGCATCCGTATTGTTGCTAAACGTATCGATTAGAGCTTTTTTTGAGCATTGGGATTCATTCATGTATGACTGGCGGTGAGAGGCATCCGGGCAGCGGAAAGCGTCGGTGGCAGGGGCGTTTTTCATCGTCAAAAGCCGAAAGGATCCTTATCCCCAAGCTTTATCCATATTTATCCACATCCTTTGGCGGTAGAATCCCGGCTCCGCACTTTCCGCGTTTTTTCAGGATCCATTCCATGGCCAAACTCAATCTCGTCGTCGGCTCCATGCTGGGCGCCGCCGAATATGTCGCAGATCATGTCGCCAGCCTGCTGGAACAGGCGGGACATCAACCCAGGATCCACAACCCGGCGAGCCTTGCCGAGGTGCTGGCAGAGCCGGATGCGATCCTGCTGGTGATCACCTCCACCCACGGTGCCGGCGATGTCCCCGACAACCTGCAACCTTTCGCCAAGGATCTTGCCGACCAGAAGCCGGATCTCAATAGGCTGAAATATGGCGTCATCGCGCTGGGCGACAGCAGCTATGACACCTTCTGCCAGGGTGGCAAGACCCTGGATACCCTGCTAAGGGAGTGTGGCGCCAGCCGGATCGGGGATCGTCTCGACATCGATGTGACCCAGCACGAGATCCCGGAAGATGCCGCCGAAGCCTGGATCCAGGACTGGATGGCGTTGATCGCGTAAAAACGAGGGGGAGATCCGCTTAGTCGCACCTGATCTCCCCGCTTATCCCCAGATCCCTATCCACCAGGTTATTAACAGCCCAGCCTGAACCGGGCTTTCTGCCTGAACAAGAAATAAAACCGGATCGCCTGTGCATAACCATAGGGTTAAGCGCTGTAAAACCTATAGTTATTCATGTATTAGATCCGATGTGGTTTCTCTTTGTGAATAAAACCCCCGGTTATCCCCCAGTTCAAGGCCCTGGGATCCAAGCTTTTCCACAAGCTGGGATCCGCCTTAACCGGATGATCTTTATGATCAAAAAGTGCTTATCAACAGAAACGGCGGATCCTAATAAAAGATCCAACAAAAGATCGATCTAAAGATCCTTAAGATCTATTTAGTGGATCCTTGATCCATACTGATCCCGAACTAGACGTTCCCCTCAGGATACGAAACGGATAGAATGATCCGCCCTCCAGACCAGGCAAACAAAGATCTTCAGGCGTGCAGATCAAGGTGATCCCAATGCAATACCATGAACAATTTGATGTGATCGTCGTCGGTGGCGGTCACGCAGGAACCGAAGCAGCCACGGCGGCCGCCCGTATGGGCCTTAATACGCTGTTGCTGACTCACAACATCGATACGCTGGGACACATGTCTTGCAACCCGGCCATCGGCGGGATCGGTAAGGGACACCTGGTCAAGGAAGTTGACGCCCTCGGCGGGATCATGGCGCGTGCCATCGATCTCGGCGGGATCCAGTTCCGCACCCTCAACTCTTCCAAGGGCCCGGCCGTGCGCGCCACCCGTGCACAGGCGGATCGTCTGCTTTACAAGGCAGTGGTACGCCAGACGTTGGAGAACTACCCGAACCTGAAGATCTTCCAGCAAGCCTGTGACGATCTCGTCATGGACGGGGATCGCGTTGCCGGTGTGGTGACCCAGAGCGGGATCCGCATCAGCGCCAAGACAGTGGTACTCACAGTCGGCACCTTCCTGAACGGTTTGATCCACATCGGCATGGAGAACTACAAGGGCGGCCGCGCCGGTGATCCTCCCTCGATCGCCCTGGCCCAGCGCCTGCGGGAGATGCCGCTGCGTATCGATCGCCTCAAGACAGGCACGCCGCCGCGCATCGATGCCCGTACCGTCGATTTCACCGTGATGCAGCAGCAGCACGGTGACGATCCTCGTCCCGTCTTCTCCTTCATCGGCGATGCCAGCCAGCATCCACGCCAGGTCCCCTGCTACGTCACTCATACCAATGAGCAGACCCACGAGGTGATCCGCAACAACCTGGATCGCAGCCCCATGTACGCCGGGGTGATCGAGGGGATAGGCCCGCGCTACTGCCCGTCCATCGAAGACAAGATCACCCGTTTTGCCGACAAGACGGCGCACCAGATCTTCGTCGAGCCGGAAGGGCTAACGACCCACGAACTCTATCCGAACGGGATCTCCACCAGCCTGCCGTTCGACGTGCAGGTGCAGATCGTCCGTTCGATCCGCGGCTTCGAGAATGCTCACATCACCCGTCCGGGTTACGCCATCGAATACGATTTCTTCGATCCCCGGGATCTCAAGGCGAACATGGAGAGCAAGTGCATCGAGAACCTCTTCTTCGCCGGCCAGATCAACGGCACCACGGGTTATGAAGAAGCCGCCGCTCAGGGCCTGATGGCCGGTCTCAACGCCGGTCTGCGCGCCCAGGGCAAGGAAGCCTGGCATCCGCGCCGGGATCAGGCCTACATGGGCGTGATGATGGACGACCTCTCCACCCTGGGAACCCGCGAACCCTACCGCATGTTCACCAGCCGCGCCGAATACCGGCTGCTGCTGCGTGAAGACAACGCCGACCTGCGCCTGACCGGCATAGGCCGGGAACTGGGGCTGGTGGACGACGAGCGCTGGAGCAAGTTCAACGCCAAGATGGAACAGGTGGAGCAGGAGCGCCAACGCATGCGCTCGACCTGGATCCACCCGCAACATCCGTCTCTGGACGCGGTCAACGCTCTGGTCAACACCCCCCTCACCCGCGAGCAGAGCCTGGAAGAGCTGCTGCGTCGCCCAGAGGTGACCTACGATGCGCTGATGGCCATCGACGGAGTGGGCCCTGCGCTGGCGGATCCGGCCGCCGCCGATCAGGTGGAGATCCAGATCAAATACGCCGGCTACATCGAGCGTCAGCACGACGAGGTGGAGAAGCAGCTTCGCAACGAGAACACCCTGTTGCCGCTGGACATGAACTACCGTGACGTGAACGGCCTCTCCAACGAGGTGATCGCCAAGCTCAACGATGCCAAGCCAGAGACCATAGGTCAGGCTTCCCGCATCTCCGGCATCACCCCGGCCGCCATCTCCATTCTGCTGGTTCACCTGAAAAAGCACGGTTTGCTGCGCAAAACCGCCTGAGGAATTCCCCGTTGGAAAACATGCTGGAAAGACTGAACGGCCTGCTCATGCAGGCCGGTATTGTTATCACTGATACCCAAAAGAGTCAGTTGGTTCGCCTGGTCGAGTTGCTGCACAAGTGGAACAAGGCTTACAATCTCACCTCGGTGCGCGAGCCGGACGCCATGCTGGTCAAGCACATTCTCGACAGCCTGGTGGTGAGTCCCCACCTCAAGGGTGAACGTTTCATCGATGTGGGCACGGGTCCCGGTCTGCCGGGACTGCCGCTCGCCATCATCAACCCAGACAAGCAGTTCGTGCTGCTCGACAGCCTGGGCAAGCGGATCAACTTCATCCGTCAGGTAATCCTGGAGCTGGGGCTGACCAATGTGACGCCGGTCAAATCCCGGGTCGAGGAGTATCAGCCCGAGATCGGATTTGATGGGGTACTGAGCCGGGCCTTTGCCTCGCTGGAGGACATGCTGGGCTGGTGTCATCATCTGCCCTCGGCAGACGGCAGCTTCCTGGCGCTCAAGGGGCAATTCCCCGAGCAGGAGCTGGCCCAGTTGCCCGCCAGCATTCAACTGGTCGCCACCCATAAGCTGGTGGTGCCGGAGCTGGACGGCGAGCGCCATCTGCTGGAGTTTAAAGCCATTCAGCCCGAATAGGGCCGCCGCATTCATTTAGGGGATAGTGTGGGAAAAGTCATTGCCATAGCCAACCAGAAGGGTGGAGTGGGGAAAACCACCACCTGTGTGAATCTGGCCGCCTCCATGGCCGCTACCCGGCGCAAGGTGCTGGTGATCGATCTGGATCCGCAGGGCAATGCCACCATGGGCAGCGGGGTCGACAAGTACGAAGTCGAACGCACCGCCTATGAACTGCTGATCGACGATGCTCCCATCGGCGAGGTGATCATTCCCGAGACCTCGGGGGGCTATCACCTGATCGCCGCCAATGCCGACGTCACGGCGGCCGAAATCCGCCTGATGGAATTCTTTGCCCGCGAGATCCGCCTGCGCAACGCGCTGGCCTCGGTGCGGGACAAATACGACTACGTCTTCATCGATTGCCCCCCTTCCCTCAACATGCTGACTGTCAACGCCATGGCCGCCGCCGACTCCGTGTTGGTGCCCATGCAGTGCGAGTACTACGCGCTGGAAGGGCTCACTGCCCTGGTGGATACCATCAGCAAACTGGCCGCCGTGGTGAATCCCGAGCTGAAGATCGAAGGGGTGCTGCGCACCATGTTCGATCACCGCAACCGCCTGGCCAATGATGTGTCCGATCAGCTGAAACAGCATTTTGGTGACCGGGTCTATCGCACCATCATTCCTCGAAACGTGCGACTGGCGGAGGCGCCGAGCTTCGGTGCGCCGGCCATGCACTATGACAAATCATCGGTGGGGGCCAAGGCCTATCTGGCGCTGGCAGGCGAGATCCTGCGCCGTCAGGAGCAGGAGTGCCAGCCGATCACCGCAGACCGAGAGAGCCTATGACTCCGAAGAAACGTGGACTGGGCAAGGGACTGGATGCCCTGCTCAGCACCAGCACGGCCGCTCGCCAGAAACAGGTGATGAGCGATCAGCGTACCGAGCAGGCCATGGCCCCCACCAACCAGGGTGAGCTGCGCAAGCTGCCGGTGGAGTGGTTGCAGTCCGGCAAGTACCAGCCGCGAAAGGATATGTCGCAGGATGCGCTGGAAGATCTGGCCAACTCCATCCGGGCACAGGGGGTGATCCAACCCATCGTCGTCCGTTCCATCGGGGAGAACCGCTTCGAGATCATCGCCGGTGAACGGCGCTGGCGTGCTTCCCAGCTCGCCCGGCTCGAGGTCGTCCCCTGCCTGGTCAAGGACGTTCCTGACGAAGCGGCGGTGGCCATCGCGCTGATTGAGAATATCCAGCGCGAAGACCTCAACGCCATCGAAGAGGCGGTTGCCCTGCAGCGGCTGCTGACCGAGTTTGAATTGACCCATCAGCAGGTCGCCGAGGCGGTGGGCAAGTCCCGCACCACGGTAACCAACCTGCTGCGGCTCAATCAGCTCAACGAAGACGTTAAGCGTTTCGTCGAGCACGGGGATCTCGACATGGGCCATGCCCGCGCCCTGTTGGCGCTGAGCGGCTCGGCCCAGTCCGAGCTGGCCAAACTGGTGGCCCAGAAGGGGCTGACCGTGCGAGATACCGAGAAACTGGTGCAAAAGACCCTGGAACCGGCAAAAACCAAGGTTGAGCCCGTCCGTGATCCTCAATTTGGTTACATCGAGCGCCAGATTTCAGAAAAAATTGGTAATCAGGTGCAACTTCAGCAGGGCAAGCAGGATAGCGGCAAGTTAGTAATAAGTTACGATAACTTAGCGGATTTGGACCGTATACTGTGCTATTTCGGCCTGTCAGAATCGTGATTTTTACGCTTTTTGTAGTAATAAAACATCCATTCCTTTCGTTATGAACATAACCTTAATTCTGCACGGAAAGCCGCAAAAATTAAGGATTTTTGCCGTGTTGCAATAGCTGTCTTCACGGGTATAATTTGACCGGCTTTTCGAGCTGTGAACGCGGGGTCTTCGGATCCCGATTTTTTACAGTTCTGTAATGTTCAGGGGTAGGTTGGTGAAACAGAAAAGAGCCTTGGAAGGTTTGACGCTAGCCATGGCTATGCTCGTTTGTCAGCTCATCCTGATCCTGGCGATCAGTACCGTCTGGTTTTATCTGGAGGGTCCGTTCGCCGGACAATCCTCTCTCTACGGAGGGGGGATGTACTGGGTTCCTCAGGCTCTGTTCACGCTCTGGGTTCTGCGCCGCAAGGTGACGAAGGAGAGCGTGGGCTTGGTGTTGGGGGACTTTTATGGTGGGGCAGGGATTAAGCTCGTTACTACAGCAGGACTTTTCGCCCTGGTGTTTGGCTCCGGGATCGAGGTCAACACAGTCTCGTTCTTCGCCACTTATATCCTCGCCCTCGTTGTACAGTGGATAGTTTCATTCACGCTTAACAACCACTATTAGGAAAACTCATGTCTGCAACCGGAGAAGTCCTGACTCCTCAGGGATATATCTCCCACCACCTGACCCATCTGCAAGTAGGGTCCGGGTTCTGGACGGTGAATATCGACTCAATGATATTTTCCGTCGTGCTAGGCGCCCTGTTTATCTGGTTGTTCCGCAGCGTGGCCGTCAAGGCTACCAGCGGTGTGCCCGGTAAGCTGCAGTGCTTTGTGGAGATGCTGGTCGAGTTTGTGAATGGTAACGTCAAAGACATTTTTCATGGTCGCAACAAGGTCATCGCACCTCTGGCCCTGACGGTGTTTGTGTGGATCTTCCTGATGAACCTGATGGATCTGATCCCCGTTGACTTTATCCCTCACGCTGCACAGTTGATGGGTGTTCCCTATCTGCGTGTGGTTCCCTCTGCTGACGTTAACATCACCATGTCCATGGCTTTGGGCGTGTTCTTCTTGATCCTGTATTACAGCATCAAGGTCAAGGGTATCAGCGGGTTCGTGAAGGAGCTGACGCTTCAGCCTTTCAATCACCCGGCTGCCATCCCGGTTAACTTCATCCTTGAAACCGTCACGTTGATTTCCAAGCCTGTTTCATTGGGTCTGCGACTGTTCGGCAACATGTATGCTGGCGAACTGATCTTTATCCTGATTGCGGGTTTGTTACCCTGGTGGTCACAGTGGATCCTGTCCGTGCCTTGGGCAATTTTCCACATCCTGATCATCACTTTGCAGGCGTTTATCTTCATGGTTCTGACCATCGTCTATCTGTCGATGGCACAAGAAGACCATTGATGATGCAACTCAAATAATCCTTTTTATACAATCAATTACATCTAAATAAATGGAGATCCTCATGGAAAACTTGAACATGGACCTGCTGTACATCGCTGCTGCAATGATGATGGGTCTGGCGGCTATCGGCGCCTCCATCGGTATCGGTATCCTGGGTGGCAAGTTCCTGGAAGGTGCAGCTCGTCAGCCTGACCTGATCCCTGTTCTGCGTACCCAGTTCTTCATCGTGATGGGTCTGGTGGATGCGATCCCGATGATTGCCGTTGGTCTGGGTCTGTATGTGATGTTTGCGGTTGCCTAAGTCGTCGTAACGACTCACGCAGAACCCATTAACTAACTTAAGAGGACATCGGCTGTGAATATCAACGCCACCCTCCTCGGCCAAGCAGTTGCTTTTTTCATCTTCGTAGTATTTTGCATGAAGTACGTATGGCCGCCGCTGATCGCTGCCATCGAAGCCCGTCAGAAAGAAATCGCTGACGGCCTCTCTTCTGCAGAACGTGCCAAGAAAGATCTGGATTTGGCCAAGGCCAACGCCACCGATCAGCTGAAAGAAGCCAAGCTTCAGGCTGCCGAAATCATCGATCAGGCCAACAAACGCAAGGCCCAGATCATCGATGAGGCCGCTGTTGGAGCCCAAGCTGAGCGGGAAAAAATCCTGGCTCAGGGCCGTGCAGAGATCGAAGCTGAACGTCATCGTGCCAAAGAAGAACTGCGCAAGCAGGTTGCTGCTCTTGCCATCGCGGGTGCAGAGAAGATCCTGGCACGCCAAATCGACCAGGCTGCCAACAGCGACATCGTCGACAAACTGGTAGCAGAACTGTAACGGGAACGGGGCTATGTCTGAACTGACTACAATCGCTCGCCCCTACGCCAAGGCTGCTTTCGAGTTTGCCGTTGAGCACAAGGCGGTTGACCAGTGGCTGGGGATGCTCGGCTTCGCTGCGGAAGTAGTGAAGAACGAGACCATCCACAACCTGGTAAACGGCTCTGTGGCTGCCGAAGAGCTTGCAAAACTGTTTGTGAGCGTCTGCGGTGAGCAGCTCGACGAGCATGGTCAGAACCTGATCCGGGTGATGGCCGAGAATGGTCGCTTGGGTGTGCTGCCGGCGGTCGTTGCTGAATTTGTAGCGCTCAAGGCTGAACTGGAGAAAGAAGTTCAGGCTGACGTGATTTCGGCGATCGAACTGACCGACCAGCAGAAAGCCAATATTCAGGCTTCTCTGGAACAACGTCTCGCGCGCAAAGTGAAGCTGAATTGCAGCACCGATGCGTCCTTGATGGCCGGGGTGCTCATCAAGGCCGGTGATCTGGTTATCGACGGTACTGTCCGCGGTAAGCTGGATCGCATGGCCGATGCGCTGCAATCTTGATTGGGGTATTAGAGCATGCAACTGAATTCCACTGAAATCGCCGAGCTGATCAAGCAGCGCATTGCGCAGTTTGATGTCAAGAGCGAAGCGCGTAACGAAGGTACCATCGTCTCCGTAAGTGACGGTATCATTCGTATCCACGGCCTGGCCGATGCCATGCAAGGTGAGATGATCGAGCTGCCGGGCAACCGCTACGCTCTGGCATTGAACCTGGAGCGTGACTCCGTTGGTGCCGTAGTAATGGGTCCCTATGCCAACCTGGCGGAAGGGATGAAAGTCAAAGGGACTGGCCGCATTCTGGAAGTGCCGGTCGGTCGTGGTCTGTTGGGCCGGGTGGTCAACACCCTGGGTCAGCCGATCGACGGTAAAGGCCCGGTCGACAACGACGGCTTCTCGCCGATCGAAGTTATCGCACCTGGCGTTATCGAGCGTAAGTCTGTTGACCAGCCAGTCCAGACCGGCCTGAAAGCCATCGATGCCATGATCCCTATCGGTCGTGGCCAGCGTGAGCTGATCATCGGTGACCGTCAGGTTGGTAAGACCGCCATCGCGATCGATACCATCATCAACCAGAAAGACTCCGGCATTAAGTGTGTCTACGTTGCGATTGGCCAGAAGGCCTCCACCATCGCCAACGTGGTGCGCAAGCTGGAAGAGCACGGCGCCCTGGCCAACACCGTCGTGGTGGTTGCCTCTGCGTCTGAAGCGGCTGCCCTGCAGTACCTGGCTCCTTACGCCGGCTGCTCCATGGGTGAGTACTTCCGTGACCGCGGTGAAGATGCACTGATCATCTATGACGACCTGTCCAAGCAGGCCGTTGCCTATCGCCAGATCTCCCTGCTGCTGCGCCGTCCGCCTGGACGTGAAGCTTACCCGGGCGACGTCTTCTATCTGCACTCCCGTCTGCTGGAGCGTGCTGCTCGTGTCAACGCCGAGTACGTAGAGAAGTTCACCAATGGCGAAGTGAAAGGCCAGACCGGCTCCCTGACCGCCCTGCCGATCATCGAAACCCAGGCCGGTGACGTGTCAGCGTTCGTTCCGACCAACGTGATTTCCATCACCGATGGCCAGATCTTCCTGACCTCCCAGCTGTTCAACTCCGGTATTCGTCCGGCGGTTGACCCGGGTATCTCCGTATCCCGTGTGGGCGGTGCCGCTCAGACCAAGATCGTGAAGAAACTGTCCGGTGGTATTCGTACCGCTCTGGCTCAGTATCGTGAGCTGGCGGCTTTCGCCCAGTTCTCTTCCGACCTGGACGACGCGACTCGCAAGCAGTTGGATCACGGTCAGAAAGTAACCGAGCTGATGAAGCAGAAGCAGTACTCCCCGATGAGCGTGGCTCAGCAGGCTCTGGTGCTGTTCGCTGCCGAGAAGGGTTATCTCGCCGATGTCGAACTGAACAAGATCGTCGACTTCGAAGCCGCTCTGCTCTCTTACGCCAATACCCAGCATGGTTCGCTGATGGCTGACATCAATGCCAAGGCCGACTACAACGACGAGATCGTTGGCAAGCTGACTGCGTTGCTGGATGACTTCAAGGCAACCCAGACCTGGTAAGCGTGTGTGGCAGCGCAAGCTGCCACCTGATGGAGAGAAGAGATGGCCGGCGCAAAAGAGATACGTAACAAGATCGGGAGTGTGAAGAACACTCAGAAGATCACCAGCGCTATGGAAATGGTGGCAGCAAGCAAGATGCGCCGTGCGCAGGAACGCATGTCTGCCAGCCGTCCGTACGCTGAAACCATGCGCAAGGTGATCGGCCATATCGCTCAGGGGAACTTGGAATACAAGCACCCCTACCTCATCGAACGTGAGGTCAAGCGAGTGGGTTACATCGTCGTCTCCACCGACCGTGGCCTGTGTGGCGGTTTGAACATCAACCTGTTCAAGGCTGCCCTCAACGATATGAAGCAATGGAGCGCGAAAGGTGCCCAGGTTGACCTGGCACTGATCGGTAACAAGGCCTCCAGCTTCTTTGAGCGGCACGGCGCCAAGGTGAAAGCCCATGTCTCCGGACTGGGTGACAGCCCGAGCGTCAATGACCTGATTGGTTCAGTCAAGGTCATGCTGAAGGCTTACGACAACGGTGAGATTGACAGGCTGTACCTGGTGTACAACAAGTTCGTCAACACCATGGTTCAGCAACCAAAAGTCGATCAACTGCTGCCTTTGCCCGTAACTGAAGACAGCAAACTGAACAAGAAGAACCACTGGGATTACCTCTATGAGCCGGATCCCAAGCAACTGCTGGATGCCCTGCTGATTCGCTACGTCGAGTCCCAGGTCTACCAGGGTGTGGTAGAAAACTTGGCCAGTGAACAGGCAGCCCGAATGGTTGCCATGCAAGCCGCGACTGACAACGCCGGTAACCTGATTAACGATCTGCAACTGGTGTACAACAAGGCCCGTCAGGCCAGTATTACCCAGGAATTGACAGAGATCGTATCCGGTGCTGCTGCGGTGTAAGGCAAGGGTTATCAAAGGTTTAGAGGATTTGACATGAGTAACGGTTTCATCGTCCAAATCATCGGCGCTGTAGTGGACATCGAGTTCCCGCAAGACGCCGTGCCCCAGGTGTACGATGCACTGAAAGTCATCAGCGAAGGCCAAGGCCAGGGTCTGGTACTGGAAGTTCAGCAACAGATCGGCGGCGGCGTCGTTCGTTGCATCACCATGGGTTCCTCCGACGGTCTGCGTCGTGGGTTGGAAGTAGTTAACAGCGGCAAGGCCATCCAGGTACCGGTCGGTACCTCGACCCTGGGTCGTATCATGAACGTACTGGGCGACCCCATCGACGAGAAGGGTCCGATCGGCGAAGAAGAGCGTTGGTCCATCCACCGCGAAGCCCCCAGCTACGAAGATCAGTCCAACAGCACCGAGCTGCTGGAGACCGGCATCAAGGTTATCGACCTGGTATGTCCGTTCGCCAAGGGTGGTAAGGTCGGTCTGTTCGGTGGTGCCGGTGTAGGCAAGACCGTCAACATGATGGAGCTGATCCGTAACATCGCCATCGAGCACAGCGGTTATTCCGTGTTCGCCGGTGTGGGTGAGCGTACCCGTGAGGGTAACGACTTCTACCACGAGATGATGGAGTCCAACGTACTGGACAAAGTATCTCTGGTTTACGGTCAGATGAACGAGCCGCCCGGAAACCGTCTGCGCGTGGCGCTGACCGGTCTGACCATGGCCGAGAAGTTCCGTGACGAAGGTCGTGACGTACTGTTCTTCGTGGACAACATCTACCGTTACACCCTGGCCGGTACTGAAGTATCCGCACTGCTGGGCCGTATGCCCTCCGCAGTAGGTTACCAGCCGACCCTGGCCGAGGAGATGGGTGTTCTGCAGGAACGTATCACCTCCACCCGGACCGGTTCCATCACCTCCGTACAGGCCGTTTACGTCCCTGCGGATGACTTGACCGACCCGTCTCCGGCGACCACCTTCGCCCACCTGGATGCGACCGTCGTACTGTCCCGTCAGATCGCGGCACTGGGTATCTACCCGGCCGTTGACCCGCTGGATTCCACCTCCCGTCAGCTGGATCCGCTGGTGGTAGGCAAGGAGCACTACGAGACCGCTCGTGGTGTCCAGACCGTACTGCAGCGCTACAAGGAGCTGAAGGACATCATCGCCATCCTGGGTATGGATGAACTGTCAGAAGAAGACAAACTGACCGTAGCCCGTGCCCGTAAGATCGAGCGTTTCCTGTCCCAGCCGTTCTTCGTGGCTGAAGTATTTACCGGTTCTTCTGGCAAATACGTGCCGCTGAAAGAGACCATCCGTGGTTTCCAGGGCATCCTGAAAGGCGAGTACGACGATCTGCCCGAGCAGGCGTTTTACATGGTTGGCAGCATCGACGAAGTCGTCGAGAAATCCAAGAAACTGTAAGCCTCGATAGGAGGGCCCATGGCTGAGATGATCTCCTTTCACCTGGATGTGGTGAGCGCCGAAGGGAAACTGTTTTCCGGTAGGGTGCAATCTGCTCAGGTATCAGGCTCCGAAGGTGAGCTGGGTCTCCGCCACGGTCATGCTCCGCTGCTGACTGCCATCAAGCCGGGCCTGGTCCGCTTGATCAAGCAAAATGGCAGCGAAGAGGTGCTGTACATCTCCGGCGGTATGCTGGAAGTACAACCCGAAGCCGTGACCGTGCTGGCCGATACCGCCATTCGTGCCAACGACTTGGATGAGGCGAAAGCCCAGGAAGCCAAGCGTCGTGCCGAAGAGCGGATCAACAGCTCCCATGGTGATATCGACTACGCTCAGGCATCTGCCGAGCTGGCGAAAGCGATGGCCCAGTTGCGGGTTATCGATATCGTCAAAAAGAATTACCGCTAAGGGCGGTGATGCAAAAAGCGGCCTTCGGGTCGCTTTTTTTTTGCCCGTTGGATAGACTCCGCCGAGCATTTCCTCATGTTTCAAAGGCTGGCTATGTCTCTCAACGTCGTGATCCTGGCTGCGGGTAAAGGTACTCGTATGCATTCTGTCCTCCCCAAGGTGCTGCACCCCGTCGCCAACAAGCCCATGGTCTCCCATGTCATCGAGACCGCGCGCCAGATTGGTGCCGAGCAACTGCACCTGGTCTACGGCCACGGTGCCGAGTTGCTCAAGGAGCTGATCGCCGCGCCGGATCTGAACTGGGTGCTGCAGGCGCAGCAGCTGGGGACCGGCCACGCCGTCGCCCAGGCCATCCCGTTCTGGCAGGATGAAGACGACGTGCTGGTGCTCTATGGCGACACCCCGCTGATCCAGCCAGAGACACTGCAGCGTCTGCTGGCCGCCAAGGCTGACGATGGCATGGCCCTGCTGACCGTGGTGCTGGACAACCCCACCGGCTATGGCCGCATCGTGCGGGAAAACGGCCAGGTCGTCGGCATCGTCGAGCAGAAGGATGCCAACCCCGAACAGCTCGCCATCCGCGAGGTGAATACCGGTGTGCTGGTGGCCAAGGGCGCGCAACTGCGCAGCTGGCTCTCCCGGCTGGACAACAAGAATGCCCAGGGGGAGTTCTACCTCACCGACGTCATTGCCATGGCCCACGGCGATGGCTGCCCCATTGCCGCCGTCCACCCGGACAACGCCATGGAAGTGGAAGGGGCCAACAACCGGGTGCAACTGGCCCAGCTCGAGCGCAGCTACCAGCAGATGCAGGCCGAGCGCCTGATGATTGCCGGCGTCACCCTGATCGATCCGGCCCGTTTCGATCTGCGCGGTACTCTCGAGATCGGGGAAGAAGTGGTGATCGACGTGAACGTCATCATCGAAGGCAAGGTGAAGCTCGGCAACCACGTGCACATCGGTGCCGGCAGCGTGCTCAAGGATTGCGAGATTGGCGATCACAGCGAGGTGAAGCCTTACTCCGTCATCGAAGGGGCTCTGGTGGCGGATCAGTGCTCCGTCGGTCCCTTCGCCCGTCTGCGCCCCGGTGCCGTGCTGGAGCAGGATGCCCATGTCGGCAACTTCGTCGAGATGAAGAAGGCCCGGCTCGGGGTGGGCTCCAAGTGTGGTCATCTGACGTATCTGGGGGATGCCGAGGTTGGCGCCAAGGTGAACATCGGTGCCGGCACCATCACCTGCAATTACGATGGGGTGAACAAGTTCCAGACCATCATCGAGGATGACGTCTTCGTCGGCTCCGATACCCAGCTGGTGGCACCGGTGCGCATCGGCAAGGGGGCGACCCTGGGGGCGGGTTCCACCATCACCAAGGATGTGGCCGAGAATGAACTGGTCATCACCCGGGTGCCCCAGCGTCACATCAAGAACTGGGCTCGCCCGGTGAAGAAGAAGTGATGCCCGATCAATGAAATAACAGCGGCGCCCTTGGGCGCCGCTGTTATTTGTCAGGGCTGCGGAGGGCGTTCCGTCAGCTGGTACCAGTCGAGCTTGCGGGTCAGCACCATGATCAGCGCCAGTACGGCAAACAGCAGCAGGGCACCGAGTAGCAGGGCTATCTCTTCTGCCTGCAATAATCCGAACAATATGCTGTAAACCAGCCCCAATAGCACTGCGAATCCCAGCCCCTGTCGGGCTCCCCCCAGCACATGACTGAGATAAAAGCCGTTGAGGGCGACGCTGGCCAGGGCGGCGGCCAGATAGGCCCAGCCAAAGCCGATATGTTCGGTCAGCGCCAGCAGCACCAGGTAGAAGACGACCAGTCCCATGCCCACCAGGGCGTACTGGATCGGATGCACTCTGAGCCCCTTGAGCAGCTCGAACATGAAGAAGCTGAGGAAGGTGAGGCCGATGAACAGCAGCGCATACTTGGCGGCCCGCTCATTCAGTTGATAGTGATCCACCGGCTGCACCAGGCTGACGCTGAAACTCGGCAGCTTGCCTCCCGATCCCTCCATCAGACGGCTGAAGCGGCTCTCCATGTCGGTGGCGAACCAGCTGGTCTGCCAGCTGGCCTCGAATCCCTGCTGATCGAGGGATCGCTTGCCCGGCAAGAAGTCACCGATGAAATTCGGATGCGGCCAGTTGCCGCTCAGGTTGAATTGGCTGTCCTGACCCAGGGGCACGACGTCCAGCGCATTCATTCCCTGCAGATCCAGCTCGATATGGAAGCGACCGTTCCCGGTGGGTAGCGCCGCGAGCGGGGCATGGATGCCTGCCATGGTGCCTCCCAGCTGGGCGCCGGGGGCGAAGGGGATGCGCGCCTCTCCCAGTTGCAGTTCGGGGACGCTGTTGATGCCGCGGGCATCGGACAGCACCAGGCTGAGGTAGGGCTTGCCCGGGATCAGGCTGGGGTCGGATCCGTCGCGCGCGTCCTGGGTGCTGCTGACCAGCGGCTTGTCGTCGAGAGCCGTGGGCAGATTGCCGGAGAGGGAGAGCCGGGTCTGATACACCTGCGCCTGATAGATGCCGAGCTTGCGCGGGGTGACCTCCATGCTGGCCCGCACCTCCAGCTGCTCCGGCAGCAGATAACGATAGACCTGCTCGGTACGCACGAAGCGCTTGCCATCCTGCTCGACGGTGACGGATCGGGTATAGGGTTGCACCAGCACAGGCCCTATCAGTCGCTGCGGCCCGCTGCTGCTGGCCATGATGCTGTGGATGGCCTGGCTGCGATAGGCCTGCCGCTCCCGGTTCAGCTCCATGATGGAGTGTACCGGGATCATCAGCAGCAGGCTGAGCAACAGCAGCATGACGACCTTGTGGGTGAGTATTTGTTTGACCATGACGCCTCTCCTTGTTGATGAGGGGCATGGTGACCGGTCTGGGTGAAGGGGGAATGAGGTTCTGTGAAGTCAGGGTGAAGGGGGATAAAAAAACCGGCGCCTGGCGCCGGTTCATGCATTTCATTACATCTGTTTCAGCCGTGCAGGGAGGGCGGCAAAGACCTCGTCCCTGGCCCTGAGGGAGGCGAACTGCTTGCCCGGCTTCTGGATGACGGTATGGACGAAGATGAGCTTCTTGTCCTGCTTGCTGGCCCAGCCGACGAACCAGCCGATCTGCCGCTCCCGGTTGAGAGTCCCATCCAGCAACTTGGGGTAGCCCATGCCGGTCTTGCCGTGGATCTGCCAGCCATCGATATCCGGCTGACGCATGAGGGTGCCGGTGTGTGCCAGGGTCTGGGCGGAGACCGGCAGCTTGCCATTCACCATCCTGCCGAGGAAGCGGGCCTGCTCTTCCGGGCTGATGGCGAGGCTGGCGCTGAGCCAGGCCTGGGTCAGACCATCGTGTTTGCCCGGGTTGCCGGAAAGATCCCGGTTGCCGTAGTCGAAGGCATCCACATAGTGCTGCAGGCGTGCCATCCCCAGCCACTCGGTGAGGCGCTGGGAGTACCAGATGACGGAGTATTGCATCCAGCGGCTCGGGGTGGTGGTCTCCCGCCACTCTGGCAGAAAGTCGGCATCCCCCGGTTTGAACGGCAGGGCGGGCAGTTGTTCATCCACCAGGAAGCCGCTGTCATACCCCATCAGTGCCAGCGGGATCTTGAAGGTGGAGGCGGGGGGCAGCTGGCTGGCGCAGTCCCCCTCTTTGCTGGTGGGCTTGCCGTTGCCGTCGGCAAACAGCATGCAGCCCGAGGCGGCGCTGGCGGGCAGGGCGAAGAAGAGGCCGGCGGCAAACAGGCCGGATAACAGCAGACGGGACATGGCAATCTCCTTGAGGCACAAGAGCACCCCCATGGTGGCTCCTGTAATGAAGGGGCAGCTTAACCCCGCTCTGTGTGCTCAATATGAAGTCTGGTCCTGAGTGAATCGACGACTCAGGCTGCCGGCAGCCACAATTCTGCCAGCACTCCGCCTCCTGGTTGGTTGCACAGGGTCAGCCTGCCCCCGTGCTGGCGCGCCACTTCGCGGGCGAAGCTGAGACCGAGGCCGCTGCTCTTGCCCTTGTCAGGCCTTGGCAGCGAGTAGAATCGCTCAAAGATCCGTGGCAGGGCGTAGTCCGGAATGCCGGGCCCCTCATCTTTGACCTGGAAGCGATAACCGTCCCCCTCGACACTTCCCGTCAGCTGGACTGTGCCGGCGACGGGGGAGAAATCCAGCGCATTGTCCAGCAGGTTGCCGAGGGCTTGCTCCACCAGCAGGGAGTCCCACTTCTGTTTCTGGCCCTCGGCGAGGGCCGCCGACAACGTGACCCGACGACCCCTCGCCACGATCTGGCGGGCATCCAGCACCCGCTTGCCCAGGCTGGCGGGGGTGCAGGGAAGCCTGTCCAGTCCTTGTCCCGATTCCAGCCTGGCCAGTTGCAGCATGCGCTCGATCAGTTGCTGCATGCGGGCCGTCTCCAGATTGATGTTGCCGATAAAGCGCTTCGCCACCTCGGGGGGCGGCGTCTCGGCCAATATCTCTCCGGCTCCGCGGATGGCGGCCAGCGGACTCTTGAGCTCATGGGTCAGGCTGTGAACATAGGCCTCGATATAGGACTTGCCATCCAGCTGACGGCGCATGGTTTCAAGGGAGCGGCCGAGCCGGTCCAGTTCCGGGCTATGGAGTGCCGGCAGGCTGGTGGGTTTTCCCTGGCTGACCGCATCGGCGTAGTGCACCAGCTTGCCGATGGCACGGTTGAGCCACCACACCAGCAGGCCCCCGATCAGCAGGGAGATGAGCAGCAGCACGGCGGCCCCCTGCAACAGCTGGTGCTCGCTGCGCTCTATCATGGGCAGCAGGGTGCGATTGGGTTTGGCGACGGTGAGGGAACCCAGGATGGCTTGACCGTCGCGCAGGGGGGCGGCCACGTGCATCACCGAGCTGGCGGGATCGTCCGGATCGCTGCGGGTACTGCGGGCGCCGTACTCCCCGCGCAGGGTGCGGTAGACATCGTTCCAGCGGGAGTAGTCCTTGCCGAGATCCTGGCCGCTGGAGTCATAGACCACCAGCCCCCTGGCATTCACCACATAGATGCGGTACTCGGCCTGCTGCTTGAGGTGGCCGTCGATGAGAGCGTTGAGAGGGGTCTGGTTGAGGCGGGCGAAGGCGCTGGCGAGCCGGCCATCCGCCATCTTCCCTTCCTGCAGATCGTCGAGCGCCAGCGGTGCCAGCAACTGGGCCATGTCCACCAGGGTGTCTTCGGTGGCGCTGCGCACCCCGGGTTTGATCTCCTCGACGAAGATCTCCAGCACGAACCAGGCGGCCAGGGCGAAGATCAGCACCAGGCCGCACAGCAACTGCAGGCCTATACGCATGTCTGACTCCGGCTATCGCCCCGTTTTGGGTTGTCTCGCCGCGCCGCCCTTCTCATGCCAGCTCCAGGCTGTAGCCCAGCCCGCGATGGGTCAGGATCAGGCTGGTGGCCGGGTCCCGCTCCCGCAGTTTGGCGCGCAGAGTCTTGATGTGGGTATCCACGGTGCGATCCAGGCTCTCCTCCGCTCCGCACCACACCAGATCCATCAACTGCTGGCGGGAGTAGACCCGCCCCGGCGCCTGCATCAGGGTCTTGAGCAGCAGGTATTCGTAACGGGTGAGGGCCAGGGCCTGGCCGTGGAAGCAGATGCGGGCCCGCTCCTCGTCCAGTACCAGCAAGGGGCTGGATTGGGGGGCGGCAGGCTGGCTGCGGCGCAGAATCACCCGCACCCGGGCGCACACTTCCCGCGGGGAGAACGGCTTGGCCACGTAGTCGTCGGCACCGATTTCCAGTCCAATCAGGCGATCTATCTCCTCGCTGCGGGCGGTCAGAAACATCAAGGGCCGATCACAACGGGTGCGTACCTGCTTGCACAGCTCGAAGCCGCTGATGTCCGGCAGGCCCACATCCAGGATCAGGAAGTCGGGCTGCGTCTGTTCCAGTCGCGCCAGCATGGGTTGACCCAGGGGGAACCACTCCACCTCGAAACCGTCAGTTTGCAGCGCATAGATCAGGGTGTCGGCAATGCTGGCCTCATCTTCCACCAGCCAGATGACTCGTTTTTGCATGGCGTCCTCTCGCAAATCAGCCCTCATTCTGGCACCGATGCACATCGGATCCTATTTGCCGTTTGATTTTTCCAAAAAAGTCGCTAACATTTCGATATTCTTTCGAATCGAAACTTTTAAATGAACAAACGCAACACCCAACAGCGCCGCCACACCATAGTCACCCTGGTTCAAGAACAGGGTGAGGTGAGCGTGGATGCCCTCGCCAAACACTTCGCCACCTCCGAAGTCACCATCCGCAAGGATCTGGCCGTGCTGGAAACCGGCGGCTTGCTGTTGCGCCGTTACGGCGGTGCCGTTCCCCTGCCGAGCGAGATGGTGGCGAATGAGAATCCAGAACAAGTTTCGAAACGAAAGATGGCCATCGCCCGTGCCGCCGCCGAGCGGATCCGCGATCACAATCGCGTCATCATCGACAGCGGCAGCACCACCAGCGCCATGATCCCCCTGCTCGGCAACAAGCGCGGCCTCATCGTGATGACCAACTCCCTCAACGTGGCCGGAGCCCTGCGGGAGCTGGAGAACGAACCCACCCTGCTGATGACCGGCGGTACCTGGGATCCCCACTCCGAGTCCTTCCAGGGCCAGGTGGCGGAGCAGGTGCTGCGCTCCTACGACTTCGACCAGTTGTTCATCGGTGCCGACGGCATCGATCTGGCGCGAGGCACCACCACCTTCAACGAGCTGGTGGGACTGTCCCGGGTGATGGCCGAGGTCTCCCGCGAGGTCATCGTCATGGTTGAATCCGAGAAGATCGGCCGTCGCATTCCCAATCTGGAGCTGCCATGGGGCAGCGTCCACACCCTGGTGACCGACGAGGGGCTGGCCCCCGAGGCCAGGGAACAGCTTCAAGCGCAGGGGATCCAGCTGGTCTGTGCCCCTGTTGTCAGTTGATATGACTGCCTGAATCGAACATCCAACTATCCAAAGCATCAAGTCTTAACGTCTCAAGGAGAATCCTATGTGTGGCATCGTCGGGGCCGTGGCCCAACGTGATGTGGCTGAAATTCTGGTAGAGGGCCTGCGCCGTCTGGAATATCGCGGTTATGACTCCGCCGGTGTGGCCGTGTTCAGCGCCAGCCAGCCGCTGCAGCGGGTACGCCGCCTCGGCAAGGTAGCCGAGCTGGCCAAGGCGCTGGAAGAGCAGTCCGTCCACGGCGGCACCGGCATCGCCCACACCCGTTGGGCCACCCACGGCGAGCCGTCCGAGCGCAACGCCCACCCCCACGTCTCCGAACACATCGTCGTGGTGCACAACGGCATCATCGAGAACCATGAAGAGCTGCGCAGCCAGTTGCAGGGCATGGGTTATGAGTTCAGTTCGGACACCGATACCGAGGTGATCGCCCATCTGGTGCACCACGAGCTGAAATCTGCCCCCAGCCTGCTGGTTGCCATGCAGGTGGCGGTGAAGCAACTGCGCGGCGCCTACGGCACCGTCGTGATGGACAGCCGTGACGACAGCCGTCTGGTGGTGGCCCGTTCCGGCTCCCCCCTGGTGATCGGCCGTGGCATCGGCGAGAACTTCATCGCCTCCGATCAGATGGCCCTGCTGCCGGTGACCCGCCGCTTCATCTTCCTGGAAGAGGGTGACGTGGCCGAGGTGACTCGCCGCGACGTCCATGTGTTCGATACCGACGGCAACGCCGTGGTGCGCGAGGAGCTGGAATCCGAGCTGTCCCACGACGCCGGTGACAAGGGTGAATACCGCCACTACATGCTCAAAGAGATCTACGAGCAGCCCAAGGCCATCACCAACACCCTGGAAGGGCGCCTCGGCAGCGATCACGTGATCGTCGAGTCGTTCGGCAACGGTGCCCGCGCCATCTTCGACAAGGTGGATCATGTCCAGATCGTGGCCTGCGGCACCTCCTACAACTCCGGCATGGTGGCCCGCTACTGGTTCGAAGAGATCGCCAGCGTCTCCTGCGACGTGGAGATCGCCTCCGAGTTCCGCTACCGCAAGTCGGTGGTGCGCCCCAACAGCCTGCTGGTGACCCTGTCCCAGAGCGGTGAGACCGCCGACACCCTGGCCGCCCTGCGCCTGGCCAAGGAGTCCGGTTACATGAGCTCCCTGGCCATCTGCAACGTGCCGGGTTCCTCCCTGGTGCGTGAATCGGATCTCGCCTTCATGACCCGTGCCGGTGCCGAGATCGGAGTGGCCTCCACCAAGGCGTTCACCACCCAGCTGGCCGGCCTGCTGATGCTGGTGGCCTCCGTCGGTCATTGCCGCGGCCACCTGAGCGCCGCCGCCGAGGCCGAACTGGTCAAGGCGCTGCAGGCCCTGCCCCTGCGCATCAAGGAGAGCCTGGCCCTGGCCAAGCAGATCGAGACCCTGGCGGAAGAGTTTGCCGACAAGCACCACAGCCTGTTCCTCGGCCGTGGCAGCCAGTACCCCATCGCCATGGAAGGGGCGCTCAAACTCAAGGAGATCTCCTATATCCACGCCGAGGCCTATGCCGCCGGTGAGCTCAAGCACGGCCCGCTGGCGCTGATCGATGCGGAGATGCCCATCATAGTGGTGGCGCCGAACAACGATCTGCTGGAGAAGCTCAAATCCAACGTGGAAGAGGTGCGCGCCCGTGGCGGTATCCTCTACGTGTTCGCCGATGCAGACGCCGGCTTCAAGAGCGACGAGACCATGCGGGTGATGAGCCTGAACCACGTGGAAGAGATGATTGCTCCCATCGTCTACACGGTACCGCTGCAACTGCTCTCCTATCACGTGGCCCTCATCAAGGGCACGGACGTGGATCAGCCGCGCAACCTGGCCAAATCGGTTACCGTGGAGTAATAAACTGTATATCGTGGTTGGGTAAGCATTTTACTCCACCACGATCCGCAAGTACCTGATGAAAAACCGGCGCATCACAGCTCGTGATGCGCCGGTTTTTTATTTAAGTGGCTGAAAGCTGGCTGATTACTTCGACGCTAAGCTTGCTCTAGACCGGTGGCACAGATGTGTGACCACTCAATACAGGGCTGGAGATCGCATCCCATGAATCACCCCCAAGAGACCCATTCCTCCACCACAGTGCTGGTGGTGGACGATACCCCGGACAACCTGATGTTGATGGCCGAACTGCTCAGGGACAAGTACAGGGTCAAGCTCGCCAACAATGGCGAGAAAGCCTTGCGCATCCTGGCCGGGGACCCCTTGCCGGATCTGATCCTGCTGGACATCATGATGCCCGGCCTGTCCGGATTGCAGGTGGCGGAGCGGTTGCAGCAGGATGGCCGCACCCGCCACATCCCCATCATCTTCCTCACCTCCATGGCGGCCGTGGAGAGCGAACTTCAGGGGTTGGCGCTCGGCGCCGTCGACTACATCACCAAGCCCATCAGCCCGCCGCGGGTGCTGGCGCGGGTTGAGAACCAGCTGAAGGTCAAGGCGGCCGCCGATTTCCTGCGGGATCAGAACGACTTCCTCGAGCAGGAGGTGCAACGGCGCACCCGCGAGGTGATGGCGATCCAGGAGGTGACCATCCAGGCCATGGCCTCCCTGGCGGAGACCCGGGACAACGAGACCGGCAACCATATCCGCCGTACCCAGCACTACGTCAAACTGCTCGCCGAGCTGTTGCGGGACCATCCCCGTTTTCGCCACTTCCTCAACGACGACACCATCCACCTGCTGTTCAAGTCGGCTCCCCTGCACGACATCGGCAAGGTCGGCATCCCGGATCACATCCTGCTCAAACCCGGTCGCCTCACCAAGGAAGAGTTCGAGATCATGATGACGCACACCACGCTGGGGCGTGACGCCATCCAGCGGGCCGAAGATCAGCTCGGATTCCCGGTGGATTTTCTGCGCCTGGCCAAGGAGATTGCCTACAGCCATCAGGAGAAGTGGGACGGCAGCGGTTATCCGGAAGGGCTGTCCGGGGATGCCATCCCCATCAGTGCCCGGTTGATGGCGGTGGCCGATGTCTACGATGCGCTGATCTGCCGCCGGGTCTACAAGGCAGGCATGTCCCACGAGGAGGCAGTGGACATCATTCGTCAGGGGAGGGGTTGGCACTTCGATCCGGATGTCTGCGCGGCCTTTCTGTCCGCCACCGAGCAGTTCAAGGCCATCGCCGATCGCTTCAGTGACAGCGAGCAGGACATGGCTGCTCTGCAGGCCGCCCGGCATGCCCCGACCCCCTGAGCCAGAGACAAGGAGCCCCCATGAGAGTGCTGGTTCTGCTTGAGCGGCTCGCACTGCGGCACAAGCTGATATTGGGGTTTGCCGTGCTGCTGGCGCTGGCGCTGGCCCTTGGCATCCAGAGTCTGCGTACCCAGAGCAAGTTGACCCGGGATCTGGATCACCTCTATAGCAAGGACCTGGTGGGCGCCATCCACCTGCAGGAGGCGAGGGTGCAATTGCCCCATATCCAGCAGGCCCTGCGCAAAGCCGTTGGTTCCAGCGATCGGAGTGTGCGGACCGAGGCCTTCAAGCAGTTGCAGGATGCCCAGAAAACGCTGTACGAGGAGCTGGCCCTGGCCAAGCCGACCCTGTGGCGCACCGAGAGCCTGGTCAATTCATCGGATCTCGAGATGCAGCTGGAGCGTCACCAGCAGCTCAGCGACAAGGTGTTGCAACTGGTCGCCCAGGGCAATCAGGAACAGGCGCAGGTGCTGCTCAATAGCGATGAGTTTGAGCGGCTGGACGCCCGCGCCGATGCCATGCTGGAGCACATCGCCGAGGTCAAGCAGTCCGCGTTGCGGGATCTGGTCATCCAGATCACGGATTTTGCCAAGCAGAGCAGCCTGCTCACCTATTCGCTGTTGCTGGGGGGGCTGGGGCTGTCACTGATCCTGGTCTGGCTGGTCAGCAAGTCGATCCGCAATCCCCTCGAGCGGGTGCGCAAGGCGGTAGATCTGCTGGCCGCCGGTCAGCTGGATCATCCCATTCCCCATGCCGACATGCACAACGAGACCGGCGATCTGGCGCGGGCCATCGCCACCCTGCAGCTGGAGGCGCGTCAGCTGGAGCTGCAACGCAAGGTCAAGGCCCAGGTCTCCCTGCTGCAGGTGGATCTGCAACTGGCCGAGACGCCGCCAGAGCTGGCCCTGGCCTTTTTCGGCCGTATGGCACCCCAGCTGGAAGTCTGCCAGGGGGCGCTCTACAGCCTGCATCAGGGCTCTGACAGCCTGCATCTGGTGGGAGGCTATGCGAACGATCCCGCCTCCCCGCTGGCAGAGGTGGTGGCACTGGGTGAGGGGCTGCTTGGTCAGTGCGCTCGCGATCATCTGCCACGCCAGTTGAACGGGGTGCCGGAGTCCTTCTGGCATGTGCGCACCCAGCTGGGGGCCGGCGCGCCCAGCCATCTGCTGGTGCACCCAGTGCTGAGGGGGGAGAGGTTGCTCGGGGTGCTGGAGCTGGCGTGCTTTCATCCGCTGGGGGAAACCGAGGGGCTACTGCTGCAAGAGGTGCTGCCCAGGCTGGCTGGCGCCCTAGCCATCATGGAGCGCAGCGAGGTAGCCTTGTCCCTGTTGCAGGAGACCCGCCGCCAGGCCGACGAGATGGGCGCCCAGACCCTGCAACTGGAGCATCAGGCCAGAGCGCTCGAGGCCCAGCAGGGTGCCTTGCGCGCCACCGAGGCCTGGTATCGCGGCATCATAGAGGCGGCGCCGGACGGCATGCTGGTCATCGGTGCCGATGGCCTCATCCTGCTGACCAATCCCCAGCTGGACAGGCTGTTCGGCTACGCCGCCGGCGAGTTGAACGGCCAGTCCATCGAATGCCTGGTGCCAAAGAGCGGTCGCGATCAGCATGCGGCGCTGCGTAACCACTTCATCGCCCACGGCGGCACGCGCCAGATGGGGGCCGCCATCGAGGATCTGCAGGGGGTACGCAAGGATGGCAGCCAGTTCTCCGTGGAGATAGGGCTCTCCCGGTTGCCGACCCTGGTGGATCGCGGCATCTGCGTCTGTGCCTCGGTGCGGGACGTGAGTGAGCGCAGGGCCATGGGGGCCAGGCTGCGCACCGCCAGCGAGCGTCTGACCCTGGTACAGGAGGCGGGGGGCATAGGATTGTTCGACATCGATCTGGTGACCGGCCGCAACTACTGGACCCCGCAGCTGGAGAAGATGTTCGGATTGGAGCCTGGTGGCTTCGGTGGCACGCTGGATCACTGGAAGGCCTTGTTGCATCCAGATGATGCGGACTTTGCCAGCCACAGCTTCGAGCAAGCCATTGAGGGGGGAGAGGACAGGATAGAGCTCGATTTTCGTATCGTGCGCCGGGATGATGGTGCGGTGCGCGCCTTCAAATCCCTCTGCCGCTTCACTCGCACCCCGGAAGGGGTGCCGCTGCGGGCCACCGGGGTCAATATCGATGTGACGGTGCTGACCGAGGCGCGGGCGGTGGCGGAGGAGGCGACCCAGGCCAAGAGCGCCTTCCTCGCCAACATGAGCCACGAGATCCGCACCCCCATGAACGCCATCATCGGCATGAGCCACCTGGCCCTGCACACCCAGCTGGATCGTCGCCAGCGCAACTACATCGAGAAGGTGCACCGCTCGGCGGAGAATTTGCTCGGCATCATCAACGACATTCTCGACTTCTCGAAGATTGAGGCGGGCAAGATGGAGCTGGAGATCATCCCCTTCCACCTGGAGGATGTGCTGGACAACTTCGCCAGCATGATAGGGCTGCGGGCCGAGGAGAAGGGGTTGGAGCTGCTGTTCGATACCCCCTTCGACCTGCCCACCGCCCTGGTGGGGGACCCACTGCGATTGGGGCAGATCCTCATCAACCTCGGCAACAATGCAACCAAGTTCACCGAGCGAGGGGAGATAGTGGTGGGGGCCGAGGTGCTCAGGGAAGAGGGGGTACAGCTGGAACTGCATTTCTGGGTGCGGGATACCGGTATCGGCATGAGCCAGGAGCAGTGCGAGCGGATCTTCCAGTCGTTCAGCCAGGCCGACAGCTCGACCACCCGCAAGTACGGTGGCACAGGGTTGGGGCTCTCTATTTCCAGGCGGCTGGTCGAACTGATGGGGGGGCGCATCTGGGTGGAGAGTGTGGAGGGCGAGGGCTCCTGCTTCCACTTCCATGCCCTGCTGGGGCGCCAGAGTGGGGCACAGCCGAGGCGCATGTTCACCCGGAACGAGTTGATCGGGGTGCGGGCCCTGGTGGTGGACGACAATGCCAGCGCCCGCGAGATCCTCTACGGCATGGCCAGCAGCTTTGGCATAGAGGTGGACGTGGCCGACAGCGGTCGTACCGCGTTGGCAATGCTGGTGGAGGCCGAGACCAAGTCACTGCCCTATGATCTGGTGCTGATGGATTGGCGCATGCCGGGCATGGACGGGGTGGAGACGGTGCGCCAGATGCATGCGGCCAACCTGGCGCAGACGCCATCGGTGATCATGGTGACCGCCTTCGGTCGCGAGGAGGTGCATGAGCAGGCCGCAACCCGGGGGGTGCCCCTGCCCGTGGTGCTGACCAAGCCGGTGACCCCTTCCACCCTGCTGGAGGCGCTCGGCAGTGTGCTCGGCAAGGTACCTCTTATGGATAGCCGGGCGACCGAGCGCAGCGAACAGACCGCCAGTGCCAGCGCCAGCTTGCGCGGTGCCCGCCTGCTGTTGGTAGAAGACAATGAACTGAACCGGGAGCTGGCCTGTGAGTTGCTGCAGGAGGCGGGCATAGTCCTCGGTCTGGCGGCCAATGGTCAGGAGGCGCTGGATCTGCTGGCACAGGATGCCGACTTCGACGGCATCTTGATGGATTGCCAGATGCCGGTGATGGACGGCTACACCGCCACCCGCCGGATCCGCCAGCAATCACGCTTTGCCAGTCTGCCGGTGATCGCCATGACGGCCAACACCATGACCGGTGATCGGGAGCGGGCGCTGGCCTCGGGGATGAACGATCAGATAGCCAAGCCCCTCGATGTTGCCAGCATGTTTTCGACCCTGGCCAGATGGATCAAGCCGGGAAACCGTCAGCACGCCATGGTTGGCTCTAGGGTGACGACCATGGTGCCTGACCTGCCCATCGAGATAGAGGGCATAGATCTGGCTGCCGGGCTGGCGACCTGTCAGGGGCGTACCGATCTCTATCGGCGCTTGCTGCGCAAGTTCCTCTCGGCCCATCAGGATTTTGCCGGGCAATTTGCCGTCGCCCTCGCCGACCCGGATCCTGAGGCGGCGACCCGGCTCGCGCACAGCCTGAAGGGGACGGCTGGCAACATAGGTGCCTTCGAGGTTGCGAAGGCGGCGGCCGAGCTGGAACAAGGCTGTCGGGCCCGCCTCGGCAACGATGCGCTGCAGGCGGCACTGGCCGGGGTGGAACAATCCTTGATGCCATTGCTCACATCCCTCGGCGATGACGTGGGAAGGGAACCGGTGGCGCAGCCCACTGACTTGGTGTCGGATAGTGCATTGCAGCCACGGTTGCAGAGGCTGGCTCATCTGCTGGCCGAGAGTGACAGCGAAGCGGTTGAGGCGCTGGCGGCACTGAGAGCTCTTGCTCTGGAATCGGTTCTGGCCGGGCTCCTTCAGCAGGTGGCGCTCAAGGTTGAACGCTATGACTTCGATGCGGCTCTGGCGCTGCTGGAAGGCAGAGAGGAAGGGGAGAAGGAGGGAGAGGGATAGTCATCGAGGCCCCGAAAATGAAAGAGCCGCATCACGCGGCTCTTTTCATCTTGTCATGGCTCAGGACAGTCGCAGGTTGGTGATGGTCACATCGCTCAGGGAGGGCACTATGATGCCGCTGGAGATGCTCTTGGCGATCGCCTGGTTGCGGTTCTTGGAGTCCGTCTTGTTGGTGACCTGATTGAGGTGGAAGTTAACGGTACGCTCGCTGATGCCGAGTATGGTCGCTATCTCCCAGGAGGTCTTGCCCTCGCTGGCCCAGAACAGACACTCCTTCTCCCTGTCCGACAGTTCGGTGAGATACTTCATCAGATCCGGCCTGTTCTTGATGAGCTCCAGTGCGGAATTGAAGATGTAGCTGGCACAGAACGACAGCAAGGGAACGTTTTCAAACATCAGATCCGAACTGGATTTTTCCTTGCTGATGAAGGAGAGGATGCCGTGTTCCCCCTGCGGAGTGTGCAGCGGGAAGGAGACCCCGTTTCTGACCCCGAAATCGGCGGCCAGATTCATCACTTCCCGGCTGGCGCTGGGCAGCCAGGGAGAATCACAGTCGAGTTTGTTCCAGAAGATGGGCTGGGTCTGTTTCAGTCCGAGGAAGACCACAGGATCCTGAGTCAGGTAGCGCCGCTCCGAATAGGCGTCAAACCAGCTGGTGGGGCAATTGTTAAATAGGGCGACATGGGATTTCTGCATGCTGATGGGGAAAATAATCAGCAAACGGAAATAATCAAAGCCCATCTGGTGGCTGAAGCGTTCGAGTTGCTGCTGGATCTCGCTCGTTTTCTTGGCCTTGGTGAATCGATCTATGTGTTCCCAGATCGCATCGTTGAACATGTCAGTCTCCTTTTTCGATCATTTATCATCCTGATCGAAAAGACATTTTTTAGTTATTTAATGTGGTGTTGTGACGACCAACGCCAGTAACTCCCGTGCTTGTCTAAAAAGTATCCTGTTTTTTTGGCCGCAGGCCAAGAAAATCATCTGATTGCCAGTGGGGCGACTCTTTGAGACAATGAGAATAGTTATCATTGTTAAGATTATGTACCATGAAAAAGCTCTGGGGTCTGGCCTTGTTGCCACTGGCCGCTCACTTCGTCGCCAATGCAGACGATCTGGTTGCGCCCGCACTGAAAAACAGCATTGCTGATGGGAAATCATCCCAACAACGAGTCGAAAAAGCGGCCGATGCGGCCGTGTCTGCCAGGGCAGAGTTGCAGAGCGCACAGCTGCAACTGCGGGATCTGGAAGCCTACAACCGCTACATGCAGTCTCTGGTGGCCGATCAGCAAAATGAGCTGGGCAAGCTGACCACTCAGCTGGAAGCGGTAGAGCAGACCCGTCAGGGGCTGATCCCGCTGATGCTGCAGATGCAGGCCGATCTGGAGCAACTGGTACAGGACGATATTCCCCTGCGCAAAGACGATCGTCTGGCGCGCATCGAGCAACTCAAGGTGACCCTGGCCCGGGCCGATGTGAGCGAGGCCGAGAAATTCCGTCAATTGCTGCAGGCCTATCAGATTGAAGCCGAATACGGCAGCCGGATGGACGCTTATCCTGCCCAGTTGATGCTGGATGGCGCCGAGCGCCGGGTCGATGTGCTGGCCCTTGGCCGGGTTTCCCTGCTGGCCATGACGGCTGATCGCAGCCAGGCCTGGCGCTGGTCCGCCGAAGCCAAACAATGGTTGGCCCTCGATAGCCAGTGGCTCACCCCCATCGCCGATGCGCTGGACATGGCAGCCGACAAGAAAGTCCCGCAACTGTTGCACGTGCCCCTGTCTGTTGCCCGTAGCCAGGAGGCCCAATCATGAGAGCAGCCATGAAGTGGTTCCCCCTTCTCATCACCCTTTCCCTCGGCTCCCAACTGGCCCATGCCGAAGACTGGAAGGCTCAGGAACAGGCCCGTGAGCAGACGGCCAATCAAGATCTGGCGTCCGTCTCTACCGAGTTGAACAGCGCCCGTGCCAAGCTGGCCGCCGCCCAGAGCCTGGGCAAGCGGCTGGCCAGCCAGTTTGCGGAGAACGAAAAGAAGCTGGTGGAGCTCAATGCTCAGTGGGAGCAAGCCTCCGGCGACATGAATGAAATCTTCGCGGTCACCCGCCAGGGGGCGAGCGATGCCGTCAAGCTGCTGGCTGAGTCCTCGGTGCAGGGTCAGTACCCGGATCGTCTGGCTGCTCTGCGCGCCATGGCGCAAGACAAGCAGGTGCCGGATCGCGCCGCGCTTGCGCTGCTGCCCGCCAGTCTGCTGCAAGAGATCCGCGAGTCTGGCCGGGTGGTTCAGTTCAACGGCAAGGTGCTCGATGCACAGGGGGCGGCCAGTGAGCAGTCTCTGACCCGGGTTGGCAGCTTTGCGTTATTTGGCGCTGGTGGCAGTGCCGGCTATCTGCAGGTAAGCGCAGAAGGGATTACCCCCGTACTGGGGCTGCCCGGTGCCGTGCACTCCGAATTGGCCGCCTATCAGGGTCAGGAAGGGGAAGCATTGCCGCTGGATCCCTCTCACGGCGTGCTGCTCGACATGTTGGCTCAGGCTCCCAGCTTCTGGCAGCAGGTGCAACAGGGTGGGCAGGTCGGCGCCATCATAGTGTTGCTGGCCGTCATCGGCCTCGGCATCGCCGGCGTGCGGCTCTGGACCTTGTCCCGGGAGCTCGGCCGGGTGCGCCGTCAGCTCAAGAGTGGTGAGTATCACACCGACAACGCCCTCGGCCGGGTGCTGACGGTGGCGGATCAACACCCCGAGTTGAGCATGGAGACCCTTGAACTGAGGCTCGACGAAGCCATCTTGCAGGAAACCCCGCGACTCGAGCGCGGTATCGGCATGGTCAAGGTCATCGCGGCCATCGCCCCCATGCTGGGTCTGCTCGGGACCGTGACCGGGATGATCGGCACCTTCCAGGCCATCACCCAGTTCGGTACCGGCGATCCCAAGATCATGGCGGGCGGCATCTCCATGGCGCTGATCACCACGGTACAAGGCCTGGTGGCCGCCATCCCGCTGATCCTGGCCCACAGCCTGCTGCTGTCCCGCTTCACCGAGCTCTCCAACGTCCTGGAGCAACAGGTCACCGGCATCCTGGCCGAGCGGGCCGAGAGCAACGGGGACGGGATGGAGCGGGTGGCATGATCGTCGACATCTGGCAACAGTTGCAGAGCTTCATGGGCCGTGGTGGCCCCGTGCTCTGGGTCATCCTGGCCCTGCTGGTGCTGATGTGGATCCTGATGATCGAGCGGGTGCTCTACCTCAAGCTGGGATTTGGTGCCTTGCAGCGGCAACTGTTCAGCCGCTGGCAGAACCGAGGTGAGCACCACAGCTGGCATGCCAGGGCCATCCGTGGCCGCTGGTTGGCCGAGGCGGAGCTCGAGCTAAACCGCCATCTGATCTTCATCCGCACCCTGGTGGTGCTCTGCCCCATGCTGGGTCTGCTTGGCACAGTGACCGGCATGATTGGCGTATTCGATGCGTTGGCCGCCGCCAACCGCTTTAACCCGGAGAGCATGGCGGGCGGGATCTCCCGAGCCACCATCCCCACCATGGCAGGCATGGTGGTGGCGCTGTCCGGCGTGTTGTTACTCAGCCGGCTCGAGAGCCTGGCCAAGCGTGCGCTGGCCAGGACCCGTGACGGTTTGCGAGAAGAGAAGGTAATGCAATGAGACGGCAATCCAAACGCCAGCGCGATGAAGTGCAGATCGACATGACTCCCATGCTGGATATCGTGTTCATCATGCTGATCTTCTTCATCGTGACCACCTCTTTCGTGCGCGAGGCCGGGCTCGAGGTACACAGACCTCAGGCAAGCCAGGCCAAGGCCCAGAAATCCTCCAGCATCATGTTGGCCATCGGTGCCCAGGGGCAGATTTTCCTCGACCGCAAACAGGTGGATGTAGAACGGGTACAGGCCAGCCTGTCCCGCATGCTGACCGAACAACCCGATGCCAGCCTGGTGATCCAGGCGGACGAACGGGTGCCCCATGGTCGTGTGGTGCGGGTCATGGATGAAGCCAAGGCAGCCGGGATCGCCAACATCGCCGTGGCGGTGGCGCCGAAATGAAATTCAAGCTGATGAGCCTGGGACTGGGGCTTCTCCTCAGTCTGGGGATCCTGCTGTTCATGGCCACCCTGGTCGAGCCGCCCCAGAAGGAGAAATCCTCGGCCGAGCAGAGAGCCATCGTCATCAATATGCAGACCGAGGTGAATGAGGTGCAGGTGCGTGAGCGCCCTGTCCCTGAACAGCCGGAGCCCCTACCGGAGCCTCCGGCTGCCCTCGCGTCCGCCCCGATGCCCATGCCGGCGGCAGCACCTCTGCCGTCGGTCCAGCCCAGTCTGGACCTGGTTTCCAGCCTGAGCGCGGTGCAGGTTCACGCTCCCGGGGTGGCGACCAGCCCGGCCCCCGTGCTCAGCGGCAACTTCCATGGCCAGGCCCAGGGCGCTGGCGTCGGGGTTGGCGATATGCTGACGCCGCTGCAGCGGGTGGAACCGGCATACCCCTATCGTGCCCAGCAAGCGGGAATCGAAGGATTCGTGACGGTACGTTTTGCCGTCGACAGCGATGGCCGAGTACAGAATGTGGAAGTGATCGAAGCCAAGCCCAAGCGCCAGTTCGAACGCGCCGCCATTCAGGCGGTCAGCAAGTGGCGCTATCAGCCAAGGCCTGGCGCCAGTGACAAGCTGATGCAGGTCATCACGCTCAAATTCAAGTTGGAGTCATAACTATGCTGCGGATCTGGATCTGTCTGCTGGCCCTGGTCAGCCAAGCCTGTCTGGCCCTGGAAGTCAGCCCGGCCTTTTCCCGCCAGCTGGAACCCGTGATGAAGCTTTATCAGTCTGGCCAATGGCAACAGGCCCAGAACAAGGCATCTGAGCTCAAGCCCCAGTCTGATGGTGAGCGTGCCTGGCTGGCTCAGCTGCAGGCATCGCTGGCGTCCAACCTGCAACAGACGACTCAGGCGAGCCGTTATGTGGAGCAGGCATTGGCCTATAAAGAGTGGCCGCAGGAGCAGCAACTCCAACTGCTGCGTCTGCGTGGGGATATTCAGGCCCAGCAGTCGAACTGGTCTGGTGCCATCGCCAGCTACAAAGCTGCCCTGGCACTCAAGGCCGATGACAGCCTTCGGTTGCGTTTGGCTGGTCTCTATTACCACAACAAACAATATGGCGAAGCTGCCAGCCAGAGCGAACAACTGCTCAAGAAGGGCTGGAACAAGCAGGCCGCCATCATTCGTCTCTCGGCCCTTACCGCCCAGCAGCGCTATGCGCAGGCTGCCGATCAGGCACAGGACCTTGTCCGTCGCGAGCCCAAAGAGAGCAAGTGGTGGCAGCAGGCGGTTTCGCTGAATCTTTCCGCCAAGCGCGGGGATCAGGCGCTGGCCTTGCTGCAGACCGCCATCGATCGCCAGCTGATGGATGATGTGGCCGCGCGCGGTCAGTTGATCCGCCTCTATGCCTGGCAGGGTCTGCCCTATCGTGGCGCTCGCCTGCTGGAGAACGCCATGGCGAAAGGACAGATGAAGCAGAGTGCCGAAAACCAGCAACTGCTGGCTCAACTGTGGGAAGGGGCGCGAGAGTGGCCCAAGGCCGTCGATAGCTGGCAGTTGCTCGCCAAGCAATATGGTCACCCCAAGGCGGGTATGCGCGCCGCCGAGTTGATGTTGCAACAAGGCAAGATGGATGCAGCCATGACTCAGCTGGCAGCCATCAAATCCATGAAGGGCGAGCAGGGCAATCGTGCCAAGGCACTGCTGGTACAGGCTCACCTCAGCAAGCAACAGTATGCCCAGGCGTTGGAACTGGCGCTGGAGCTGCAAAAGGAAGGCAACTGGGCGCAGCGTGCGACCAGCTGGGTCAACTATATCGAGACCCAGCGGGAAGGATTGAACAAAAAGGCGGCGTAAAACGGATGTAAATATTGGCTTTTGTGCCTCTTTGCCTGCTTTTTCAGCAAACGAGATCCTTTTCACAAAAAGCCCTTGTCATCCCGGCGCGGCTCCCTATAATGCGCCCCTACCAGCA